>CALHPT010000344.1 GCA_938036405.1 uncultured Tannerella sp. | reverse complement strand
ACCGTCCCTTTCTTTGCAATGTACGATTATATATTTTGTAATACTCACCGCCATTACCAGCTGTTTAAAGATATACCGCAAACCTATTTCATCCCTTGGGGAACAGAAACGGACGTATTCAACGTAAAACGTCAAAAGAATGATGTCCTCACTTTCTTTCATTCCGCAGGGATGAATCCGAAAAGAAAAGGAACGGACACTGTCATTAACGCATTTTTAAGATTGCCGAAAGGACATCAAGCGAAACTGCTTATTCATACACAACGCAAATTAGAGACGTGCCTCGAACATTTCGATCCGTCCATCTATCATCATCCTGACATTGAAATTAGAACAGCAACCATTCCCGCACCGGGACTTTACGGCTTAGGAGACGTTTACGTATATCCCTCTATCTTAGATGGGTTAGGACTGACTGTTGTCGAAGCCCTTTCTTGTGGACTGCCTTGTATCGTATCGAATCATGCTCCTATGAATGAATTCATACAAGACGGAGTAAACGGAAAATTAGTCGATATTGAATACCTCTACTCCAGAAGTGACGGATATTTTTGGCCACAATGTAAGGTTTCTACAGATTCGCTTGTAGAGCAGATGATGTACTATATAAAACATTTCTCAGACTTGAGAGCCTTTCAGGAACAGGCCCGTTTAGGCGCGGTTAAAGATTATGATTGGGGCGACCGGTCGGAGATGATTTGCATAATACTAAAAAGTGTGAAAGCAAAACCATTCGATAAAGCATTGGCAAATAGAATCAAGCAACACGAACGGAAGAAAAACGGAAAGTACAATCTGGTTCCCTATCTGTTCTATTTCTTCAAGAAGTTGATGTAAAAAGAACTATTCATGCAACATAGATTACTAACATGAACAAAATTATTTGCATCGGTTTAGGGTATATCGGTTTTCCGACGGCGGCGATGCTGGCCGGAAAGGGACTGACGGTGGTCGGTGTCGATATCAATGAGCGGGTGGTTGAATCGGTGAATAAGGGTGAGACGCACATTGTTGAGCCGGGATTGTCGGAAGTGGTTGAACAGGTCGTGCGAAGCGGACATTTGCGTGCAACTACGCAGGCCGAAGAGGGTGATGTATACCTGATTGTCGTTCCGACACCTTTTAGAGGCAATCATGAGCCGGATATTTCGTATGTTGAAACGGCGATACGTTCGGTTATTCCCTTGTTGAAGAAAGGCAGTCTACTGATTATCGAGTCGACCTCACCGGTAGGGACGACCGATAAAATGAAACAGCTCGTTTACGCCGAACGCCCGGAATTGGAGGGAGCCGTTTACATGGCTTATTGTCCGGAAAGAGTACTGCCCGGCAATCTCCTTTATGAGCTGGAATATAACGACCGGGTGATTGGGGGGATTGATGAGGCTTCGACGCAAAAAGCCATAGAGTTCTATACGCTCTTCGTGAAAGGTGATTTGCATCAAACGAATGCCAAGACGGCCGAGATGTGTAAGCTGACGGAAAACTCGTCGCGCGATGTACAGATCGCTTTTGCCAACGAATTGTCTCTGATTTGCGATAAGGCCGGAATCAATGTTTGGGAGCTGATCGAGCTGGCCAATAAACATCCTCGAGTGAACATCCTGCAGCCGGGTTGCGGTGTCGGTGGACATTGTATAGCGGTCGATCCGTACTTTCTGACTTCTGAATTTCCTGTAGAGTCACAGTTAATCGCCAAATCACGCGAGCTCAATAACTATAAAGCTTTCTGGTGTGCGGAAAAAATCAAAAACACCATATTGGAATATGAGATGAAACGCTCGCGTAAGCCTGTCGTGGCAATTATGGGACTGGCCTTTAAGCCGAATATCGACGACTTGCGAGAAAGTCCGGCAAAGTATATTACCCAAAAAGTCATGCAATCCGAGCCGAAAAATATACTGATTGTAGAACCCAACATACGCGAACATCCGATCTTTAAGTTGACAGACTATCAAGCGGCTTATGAGCGGGCGGACGTTGTCGTTTTCCTTGTTGCGCACAAAGAATTCAAGACGTTGGCATGGAACGAAGAGAAAGTGATACTTGATTTTTGTGGGATATTCAAAAAGTAAGGCGATGAAAAGAGTAATGTTAGTCTTCGGGACACGTCCCGAGGCGATTAAGATGGCTCCGCTCGTGCAGGAGTTTCGAAAACATCCAGATCAATACGAAACATTAGTTTGCGTAACTGGCCAACATCGGGAGATGTTGGACCAGGTACTAAATATCTTCGGGATTGTCCCGGATTACGATCTGAACATTATGAAGCCGGGGCAGGATTTGTATGATGTCACGGCCCGAGTCCTTTCCGGTATGCGTGATGTCTTAACCCAAAGCCAACCGGATATGGTATTGGTACATGGCGATACAACCACATCAATGGCTGTTGCTTTGGCTGCATTCTATCAGCAAATACGGGTAGGGCATGTGGAAGCAGGACTCCGCACACATAACATTTACAGTCCGTGGCCCGAAGAGATGAACCGGCAGATTACAGGCCGGATTGCAACATACCACTTCTCTCCTACACTGTTAAGTCGGGAGAATCTGCTGAGCGAAGGCATCGACAAGAGCCGTATCCTTGTCACCGGTAATACCGTGATCGATGCGCTCTATGCCATAGTCAATAAGATGAAAGACGATGTTTCTTTACAATTATCACTCGGGAAAGAGCTGAAGGCTGCAGGCTATGATGCAGACCGATTGGCTACGGAAGGGCATCGTCTTGTGCTTATCACCGGGCACCGGCGCGAAAACTTCGGTGATGGTTTTCTAGATATCTGCCGAGCAATTAAGATGTTAAGCGAGAAATATCTGGATGTAGATTTTGTTTATCCCATGCATCTGAATCCCAATGTTCGAAAACCGATCAAAGAGGTTTTCGGAGAGAATCGCCAATCTAACTTATTCTTTATCGAGCCGTTGGAATACCTGTTGTTCATATATCTGATGGAAAAAAGCTATATTGTCCTGACCGACAGTGGAGGTATACAGGAGGAAGCCCCCGGGCTAGGTAAGCCAGTACTCGTTATGCGTGATACGACGGAGCGTCCTGAAGCGCTGGAAGCTGGAACAGTCAAGCTGGTTGGAACGGATTACGATAAGATTATTTTGGAAGTTTCGTCTATGCTGGATGACACTCAATATTACAGAAAAATGAGTCAGGCTATCAATCCATATGGAGATGGCCAGGCTTGTGGGCGTATAGTTGATGCGCTAAGATCTGTATGAAGGTTTTGATAACAGATGTGGCTTTGACGCCATATACGCACGCGCAGTTTGAGAAAATAGCCTCAAAGGGTTGTGAGGTTGTTGTACTTTTACCAGAGTCTCGTCAAGATACTGGCAGAGGAGTGAAGGAATATGAGAGTGAATCTTATGCTTACAAAATACTCTATAGTCGAGTGAGAAAAATGTGGTATGGAAAACATGCCCTGATTGATTTGAGAATTATACTGATAAAAGAGAGGCCGGATGCATTGGTTCTTGTTTGGCCTTATTTGTTGCATTTGTTTTTTGACAGAACTATTTTTTACGCCATAAACAGATATAAAATACATTTGATTGTAAGAGAAATTCCATTTCAGACGCCTCCATTTGGGAAATTAAACTACTTTACTCAGCATCCGGCTTACGACGAAGACTTGAATCTGCTTAGCACGGGATTTTTATTTAAGGTCAGGGCTTGGTTGACGATGTATATTCGTAGGTTTATTTATCTGAGAGCGCATGCTTACATTGGTTATTATTCTCAGGCTAAAAATATTGTGTTATCTTACGGATTAAGTCCGACTGCCTTTTTTTATGGTAATACGACTGATACGGACGCATTAC
>CALHPT010000343.1 GCA_938036405.1 uncultured Tannerella sp. | reverse complement strand
AATCCGCGACCCCAACCTTGGCAAGGTTGTGCTCTACCAACTGAGCTACTTCCGCGTGTGACAATCATGTCAATTGTGCGCTTTGCTTTCGCCAAAGCGGCGGCAAAGATATACGCGATCTCATTTTTGCAAAACGCTGGAGTGAAAAATGGTGCCTATGCGGGGGCCGTGATCAGTTGTATACGATGACGGTGCCTCGCCCATCGCTTTCGGCCTTGTAGGGCTTGAGGCCGTGCCGCCCGACACCCTCGACTGGGACGCCGCTGCCGTCGTTGATGAGGTATTTGGTGCCGCACTGTGGGCAGATGGCGTAAATCACGTTGCTATCCGGCTCGACGAGCACGGAGGAACGATTTTCGTAGGGGCAGGAGAGGTCGAAGGCGTAAAATTCGGCGTCAATAGCATGCACCACGAGCACGCCGCCGAATCCGAAGGCCCGATAGGCGGTGCTCAGCGGGTGACTGTAGCGGGTGTAGGTGGCTGCGGAGGGGACGGTGCGCAGCGCCTTGTCGTTGAAGGTCAGATCGAGGCGTAGCGCGACGGGATAGTTATCGATGGGATTCGGTTCCGTGCAGGTCGCGGTGGCAAGTCCGACGAGTAACGTAGCGGCTATGGCGGCGAGGCGATGCTTCATTGGGCGAGGTCTTGCTCTTCGTAAGGTAGGCCGGCCAAGATCTCGGAGATCTTTTCTACGGCATCCTGCATGGGCTTGGAGACCATCGGCTTGAGGAAGGGATTGAGGTCGGCACGGACCGTTAATTTCATGCGCGTATCGCTTTCGGCCATTTGCTTGAGCTGTATCCACAGATGTAAGGGGACGGGCGATTGAGTGGTCTCGAACTTGATGGTTTTATTGGGCTCGCGGTCGACGATGCGAAACTCTATTTTGCCGATAGGGCTGATCTCAAAGCTGCAATGATCGTCGGTGAAGGTGAAGGCTTTGATGCTGTCTTCGGGGATGTTATTGCGCACGCGTTGCAAGTTGGAAAGATCAGAGAGCATGGCGAAAACGCGAGCGTCGTTGTGGGGGATGGTGCGGATTGTGCTGGTGAATTCTGTCATTATATATGTACTAAGGGAAGTTCTGGGGAAGGTGGGGTGGGGGAGTGGGCGTCTTTAGACTTGCGGGCTCCAGTGCTCCGGATCTTTGCGCCATTCTTGAAGGACTGCGACCTCGGCCTGGGTGATGTAGTTGGTCTTGAGCGCTTCTTCGATCACGGCGTTGTAGTTGGAGAGGGTGATGAGGGACACGTCGGCGGCTTTGAATTGTTCTTCTGCCACGGGAAAGCCGTGGGTGTAGATGGCCACCATGCCGATGACGCTGCAACCGAAGTTACGGACAGCCTCGACGGCTTTCAAGCTGCTTCCGCCGGTAGAGACGAGGTCTTCTACGACAACGACTTTCGATCCGGGCTTGAGTTCGCCCTCGATGAGGTTTTCCAACCCGTGATCTTTCGGCGTGGAGCGGATGTACACGAAGGGTAAGCCGAGTAGATCGGCCACTAAGGCACCCTGCGCGATGGCTCCTGTGGCAACGCCGGCCACGGCCTCCACGTCGCCGAAGTTTTCTACGATG
>CALHPT010000342.1 GCA_938036405.1 uncultured Tannerella sp. | reverse complement strand
CGTGAAGATGAGTCGTATCAATCGAGAGATTGCGGCCGATTTTACCCGTAGAATCCAGGCTATTCCGGAGGTCACCGAGTGTTACAATATCGCCGGCGACTATGACTATCTGCTCAAGATCCATGCTCCGGACATGAAGTACTATCAGACGTTCCTCCTGAACGTACTCGGAACGATCGATTATATCGGTTCGATCCACAGCATTTTCGTGATGGACGAGGTGAAAAGGGAATACGGCATACACATATAAAATCAGACGACAATGAAGTATAAGATGATTGTGCTCGATGTGGACGGCACACTGCTTACGGATGAACAAACGATCAGCGCACGCACCCGCGCCACGCTGGTCAAGGTGCAACAGATGGGCGTACGCGTGGTGCTGGCCTCGGGGCGGCCAACGCACGGCGTGATGCCGCTGGCACGGGCGTTAGAACTGGATAAGAACGGCGGCTTTGTGCTCTCGTACAACGGCGCGCAGATCATCCATGTGCCAACCGGCGAGCGTGTATTCGAGCGGCGGATTGATCCGCAATTCATGGCCTATCTGGAGCGTGGGGCGCGGAAGCGCGGCTTCACCATCTTTACCTATCGCGAGGATCGGATCGTGACGAGCGATGCCCAGAACGCGCATGTGCAGCATGAGGCCAAGCTGAATGGAATGCGTGTGGAAGAGGCGGCGAACTGGGCCGCGGCGGTGGACTTTTCGCCGTGTAAGGTGATGCTGGTTAGCGACGATGAGGCGGCGCTCGTGGGCCTCGAGGAGCATTGGCGGCGACGGCTGGCGGGCACGCTGGATGTGTTGCGGTCAGAGGATTATTTCCTGGAGGTGGTGGCCGAGTCGGTCGATAAGTCAAATACGCTGAGCGTGCTGCTGGAGAAGGAGGGGATCGACCCAACGGATGTGGTGGCCATCGGCGATGGTGTCCGCGACGTGCCGATGCTCCAGCTGGTGGGCTTGGGCGTGGCCATGGGCAACGCGCAGGATTCGGTCAAGGCGTGTGCCGACGTGGTGACGCTCACGAACGCCGAGGACGGTGTGGCGGTGGCGCTCGAAAAGGCCATCCTGGCCGAGATCCGCGATACGGCCATCCCGCTCGACAAGCTCAACGAGTCGGGTCGGCATGCGCTGATGGGCAACCTCGGCATCCAATACACCTACGCCGCAAAGGGTCGCGTGGAAGCCACTATGCCGGTCGATGAGCGTACACGGCAACCGTTCGGCATCCTGCACGGCGGCGCCTCCTTGGCACTCGCCGAGACGGTGGCCGGCCTCGGGTCGATGATCCTTTGCCAGCCGGACGAGATGATGGTCGGCATGCAAGTGAGCGGCAACCACGTCTCCTCGGCACACGAGGGCGACACGGTGCGCGCCGTGGCCACGGTGATTCATCAAGGTCGCTCGTCGCACGTCTGGGACGTGAACATCTACACCTCTACCGACAAGCTCGTCTCCTCCGTCCGCGTGGTCAACAGCGTGATGAAGAAGCGCTGAGCCATGAAAGAGATCCTGTACACCATCGGCGCCAAAGACGTGGTGCTACTCGTCGAAGCGCTGCACAAGCGCGGCTATGAGCGCCTTCGCTTCTCGGGGAATATGTCGCCGAGCGGAGGAGCCTATCGCGTGCAGATCCTGCGTAAGGAGGACATGGATTGGACGGGGTATTTAGAAGACTATCCCAACAAGGAGATCCCGGAGCAGATGGCGTGGCACGGCGCTGTGGGATTCGATAGCTGTGGGAAGTCGGCGGAGGAGTTGGCCGACCTCTTTGCGGCCTGTTATCCGGAGCTGCTGAGCGCCAGCAAGGGGAAGGATCCGGAGTACGCCTTTTGGTTTCGGAAAGTCGTCTGGCTGGCGCATCGCAGTGTCTTCCCGATAGGCTACGCAGATTATCTGGATTGCCGCGAAAAAGGCTGCCTCCCGTGCGTGGGCATGAACGAAAAAGATTGGGTGTTACCCATGCCGCCCACGGGCGAGCACCGTCACCTCGAACCCTATTACCGCTTCTACAAAGGCGAATCGGCCAATCCGCACGCGCCGCACACCGTCCGACACAACATCTGGGCGCACGAGCAACGTTTCGAGCAGCTATGGGTCATGCTCACGAAGCAAGAATGGAAGGCATACTTCAAAGGCTACGAGTCCCTGCCGTACATCGCTTATCTGCATCACCCCGCTGTCGGCCGAAAAGAGGAACACTTCCGGCGCTACATGGATATTCATCTGCCCTTCCGCCTACTCCCCATCTTGCCGCGATGCCATTACTACAAAGGCGAACTCCTCAACCCCTATCCCGACGACGACACGGCCAAGAAGCAGCGCCTCGGGTGGGACAAGGAACGCTCCGAATACTATCTCGGAATGAAAGCCGCGTCCTGCTGAGCGCTATATATAAAGGTACAGGGGGAACTCTACCCTCTACCCTCTACCCTCTAATCTCTACTTTTGGCGCCGTTTTGAATCATAACACATAAACCATACACGATGAATTTTATAGAAGAACTGAGATGGAGGGGCATGATCCACGACATGATGCCCGGAACGGAAGAATGTTTGCAACAAGGCATGACCTCGGCCTACGTCGGCATTGATCCCACAGCCGACTCGCTGCATATCGGACACCTGGTCGGCGTGATGATGCTCCGTCACTTCCAACGCGCCGGACATCGGCCCATCGCCCTTGTTGGCGGTGCCACCGGTATGATCGGCGACCCCTCGATGAAGTCCGCCGAGCGCAACCTCCTCGACGAACCCACCCTCCGACACAACCAAGAGTGCATCAAGCGTCAGCTGGCCAAGTTCCTTGACTTCGACTCCGATGCACCCAACGCCGCCAAGCTGGTCAATAACTACGACTGGATGAAGGATTACACCTTCCTCAATTTCATCCGCGACATCGGCAAGCACATCACGGTGAACTATATGATGGCCAAAGACTCCGTCAAGAAGCGCCTCAGCGCCGATTCGAACGTAGGCATGTCGTTCACCGAGTTCTCCTACCAGCTGCTCCAGGGTTACGACTTCATGTTCCTCTATCAGCACGAAAACTGCCGCCTGCAGATGGGTGGCAGCGATCAGTGGGGCAACATCACCACCGGCACAGAGCTGATCCGACGCGAACTCGGCGGCGAGGCCTACGCCCTGACCTGCCCCCTGATCACCAAGGCCGACGGCGGTAAGTTCGGTAAGACCGAGTCCGGCAACGTCTGGCTCGACCCGCGCTATACCTCGCCCTACGCCTTCTACCAGTTCTGGCTTAACGTCAGCGACGCCGACGCCGCCAAGTACATCAAAATCTTCACCTCCCTCACCCGCGACGAGATCGACGCCCTCGAGCGCGAGCAGGCCGACGCCCCTCACCTGCGCCCGCTTCAGAAGCGCCTCGCCCGCGAGATCACCACGATGGTGCACTCCGCTGCCGAATACGAGACGGCCGTCGAGGCTTCCAGCATCCTCTTCGGCGGCGCCACCTCCGACGCACTCCGCCGACTCGACGAGGCGACGCTGTTGGCCGTCTTCGAAGGCGTTCCGCAGTTCGAGATCGCTCGCGACGCCCTCTCGGCAGGCATCAAAGCCGTCGACCTCTGCACGTCGCACGCTGCCGTTTTCTCCTCCAAAGGCGAGATGCGCAAACTGGTTCAGAACGGTGGCGTGAGCCTCAATAAAGAGAAACTCACCGACCCCGAGAGCGTAGTCCAGGCCGACGCCTTAGTCGCTGGAAAATACCTCCTCGTACAGCGCGGAAAGAAGAATTACTACCTCTTGATCGCAAAATAGCAGGCCGGGGACTTGCAAGAATGCGCCGTGTGTATACTTTTGCGGCGTCTTAAACATCACGTCTGTCTCATGGTGTAATGGTAGCACAACAGGTTTTGGTTCTGTTTGTAGAGGTTCGAATCCTCTTGAGACAACGACAAGTCCCCCTCCTTCATTTGAAGTGAGAACCTCGGATCCCTCCCTCCCCCATCCGAGGCTAACGTCTCTGGATGATCCATATCGCTTGAGTTCCCCTTGAGCCGGATCATTCGGAGCGTTCTTTTTATGTACCTCTTAAAACACTCCCACACCCTATGGGCTGAGATAATAAGCTTTTCGAACGCAGGTCGATTGCATCAAAATGACGGAAGCTCCAAGTACCGGTGTTTTTGATTTCTGTCGGTTGACGGAAGTCTCAAGTACTGGTGTTTTTGATCTCCGTCGGTTGACGGAAGTCCCAAGTACTGGTGTTTTTGATCTCCGTCGGTTAGCGGAGAGCCCAAGTAGTGGTGTTTTTGATTTCCGTCGGTTAGCGGAATGCTCGGGGTACATGTGCTTTTGATGCAGTTGCCCCATGCGGAACGGGTGGCATCGTTTGGCCGTACTTTTTTGCCCTACCTTGCGCCCCCAAACAGAAATATATACATCATAACACGAACGATTTATGAACACTTTCCTTGGAAACACGCTGCCGGATTACCCCGCCTTTGTGGAGGGTATTCGCCGCGCTCCAGACCGTGGGTACACGCTTACCCCGGCGCAAACAGCCACCGCGTTGAAGAACGCCTTGCGCTACATCCCCACCGAGTTTCACGCCCAGCTGGCCCCCGAATTCATGGAAGAGCTCCGCACGCGCGGACGCATCTACGGCTATCGTTTCCGTCCGGCGGGCGACCTGAAGGCCAAGCCCATCGACGCCTACAAGGGCAAATGCATCGAGGGAAAAGCCTTCCAGGTGATGATCGACAACAACCTCTGCTTTGACATCGCGCTTTACCCGTACGAATTAGTGACGTACGGCGAGACGGGGCAGGTGTGCCAGAACTGGATGCAGTATAACCTCATCAAGCGCTACTTAGAAGAGCTGACCCAAGATCAGACGCTCGTCATCGAGTCTGGCCACCCGCTCGGCCTCTTTCGCTCGCACCCCGAAGCACCGCGCGTGATCATCACCAACGCCATGATGATCGGGCAGTTTGACAACCTGCACGACTGGCACATCGCCATGCAAATGGGCGTGGCCAACTACGGACAGATGACAGCCGGCGGATGGATGTACATCGGGCCTCAGGGCATCGTGCACGGCACGTTCAACACGCTCCTCAACGCAGGCCGTATGAAACTCGGTGTGCCGCAAGACGGCGACCTGCGCGGCCATCTCTTCGTCTCCTCCGGCCTCGGCGGTATGAGTGGCGCACAGCCCAAGGCGGCCGAGATAGCCGGTGCTACAGCTATCATTGCCGAGGTAGACGCCTCACGTATTGAGACGCGCCACAGTCAGGGTTGGGTGGGGCACGTGGCCGAGAGCGTCGCCGAAGCCTTTCGTATGGCCCGCGAGGCGATGGATCGGCGGGAGCCCTGCTCGATCGCCTATCACGGCAATGTGGTCGACCTACTCGAGTATGCCGAGCGTGAAGGCATCCTCATCGAGTTGCTCTCCGACCAGACCTCCTGCCATGCCGTTTACGAGGGCGGCTACTGCCCCGTCGGCATTAGCTTCGAGGAGCGCACCCGCATGCTGCGCGAAGAGCCGGAAGCCTTCCGCGAACTTGTCGATAAGTCGCTGCGCCGACATTTCGAGGTGATCCGTAAGCTCGTGGCTCGCGGCTCCTACTTCTTCGATTACGGAAACTCCTTCATGAAGGCCATCTACGATGCCGGCGTGAAGGAGATTTCGCGTAATGGGGTGGACGAAAAAGACGGCTTCATCTGGCCCAGCTACGTGGAGGACATCATGGGCCCCGAGCTGTTTGACTACGGTTACGGACCCTTCCGTTGGGTCTGCCTGAGCGGCAAACACGAGGATCTGATCAAGACGGATCACGCGGCCATGGAATGCATCGACCCCAACCGTCGCGGGCAGGACATGGACAACTACAACTGGATCCGCGATGCAGAGAAGAACCAGCTCGTGGTCGGCACCCAAGCTCGCATCCTCTATCAAGACGCCGAAGGCCGGATGAACATCGCGCTCCGCTTCAACGAGATGGTGCGCAACGGCGAGGTAGGCCCGATCATGCTCGGCCGCGACCACCACGACGTCAGTGGCACGGATTCGCCCTTCCGCGAAACTTCGAACATCAAGGACGGCAGCAACGTGATGGCCGACATGGCCGTGCAATGCTTCGCTGGCAACTGTGCCCGCGGCATGAGCCTCGTGGCGCTGCATAACGGCGGCGGCGTAGGCATCGGAAAGGCCATCAACGGCGGCTTCGGCATGGTCTGCGACGGCAGCGAGCGCGTCGATCGCATCCTGCGTTCGGCCATGTTGTGGGACGTGATGGGAGGCGTAGCACGTCGTTCGTGGGCCCGCAATCCGAACGCGATGAGCACCGTCCGCGAGTTCAACCACGCACACGCCGATGGCTACCAAATCACCGAGCCCTTCGTGGCCGATGATCAGATTATAGCACAGGCCATGAAGGCGTAAGGCTCTGATACGATGAAGCGGCTTTGCACGATAGTCCTCACCCTCCTTACAGTCTACAGTACGGCAGACGCGCAGTCCGTTGCGGAACTCGTTGGCCGGTGTATTGAACATCTAAAGGCTGGTGACAGCGTAGCATTTCGGCAGACCTACCCCCAACTCTTCATGCGATACATCGCCGAGACCTCGGATGTCAGTATGGACAGCGCCATTCGGTGGGGCGATCTACCTGCTGTGCAGGCCGCTTTGGACAGCTTGACGACCGATCCTGAATCGGACATCGAAGCCTATTACTACCTATCGGATTCGTCGTACCATCACTTCCTCCGGGGCACCTCGCTCCGAGGGAAGTATGATCGATGGATCGACTCCGTAAAGTCCGCTCCCCACGCCGCTTTGCGCGACGAGATCTGGCGGATGCAACGCGTTGATCAGGGTGCCCGCATCTTATATCTCAATCGGCCGAAGGAAACACCCGACAGCATTTGGGATAAGGTTCGCAACGAGATCCTACTTATCGACGAACAAAACACGCTGCGGGCTACGCAGATCATCGATTCATTCGGCCGATGGCCAGGGCGAGACGTCTTAGGTTATTCCGCTGACCTGACATTGTGGCTTTGCATTCAGCATGCCGACCAAAGGCCGGAGGTGGCCGTCCGCTACCTGCCGATGCTGAAAAAAGCCGTCGATGAGCGGCGGACGGATCCGATGCACTACGCTTACCTCGTCGATCGTATCCGCATGCACGAGGGCCGCGAGCAGGTCTACGGCACGCAGACGTATCGCGCGAAAACGGATGACGGTGGCACGTTCTTCTTCGTGATCCCGATCGAGGACGTGGATCATGTGGACGAACGTCGCGCGGCGATGGGCATGGAGCCTCTTGCCGAATATGTCGAATCGATGAACGCCCACTGGGATCCGGTGCAATACAAAAAGGATCTGCCCAAGATTTGGGAGTACTACAAACGTTCGCGCAGCAAATAATTCCCGC
>CALHPT010000341.1 GCA_938036405.1 uncultured Tannerella sp. | reverse complement strand
GCAAGAAGCAGCTGGCGTGTGAGCAAGAGATAGCTGGCGCGTGAGCATGATGTAGCTGGTGCGTGAGCAAGATGTAACTGGCGTGCGAGCAAGATGAAGCTGGTGTGCGAGCAAGATGAAGCTGGTGCGTGAGCAAGAAGTAGTTGGCGTGTGAGCAAGAAGTAGCTGGCGTGTGAGCAAGAAGTAGCTGGCGTGTGAGCAAGAAGAAGCTGGCGCATGAGCTTCTGATTGTTGAAGAAAAGAAAGAAGCGACTACTTTCACGGCGTTTTTCATATCTATAAAAACATGGCAAAAGCAAAGAATTTAGTGTCCGGCGAATTGACGGACGAGAACATTGGTAAAGTGAATACGCATCTCAGTGACATTGAGACGCTGATGCCTTTTTTGATTGCGCTTCCGGCGGATGAAAAGAGGAAGATGAACCCGATGGGGAAGCAGAGTATTGAGTTTGTGAATACGGCTTTGACCGGCGCAAAGCGCTTCTCTCAGTATCTGTTGCCGACCTTCAAAAAGGACGAGTTTGCAAAGGATGTGAAGCTGATTCATGATTTGCGGGACATCCGTGCGGGGGTCGTTTCGCTATTGGAGAAGATCGATGATACTATTTATGGTACAGCTGTCGACGCGATGCAGTCTGCCAATGAAGTGTACAGTTATTTAAAGACAGCATCCGAAAAGGACGCGGCGCTCAAGGAGTTTGTTGGAGAGATGAGCAAGCGTTACGATCGTCCGAATAAGAAGTCGAAGGACAATCCGAAGCAGCCTGCTGAACCCAACAAGCCTGCTGTGTTCACAGCACCATTATTTACAATAGTCCAAAGGTAGAAGCAACCCGCTGACCCGAAAAAGCCCGCCGACCCGAAGCAGCCGGACACGCCGAAAAAGCAGAAAGACAACGAGCCCGATATTCACCTGCCGGAGGAATAAGGAGGCTCGTTTAGTCGGGGCGGTCGCATCCGTCTGCAACCGTCTTGAAGTGCCAATGGCCGCAACCGGAGACCATCCGGAGGGCCGTTGGCACTTTCTTTGTCCAACAACGCCCCGTTTCACACATCACCCATGCCTAACGATTACAACGTGAGCCGCACCCTCCGCCGCTGGTACGACACGCACCGCCGCGCGCTCCCTTGGCGCGACACCCGCGACCCCTACCGCATCTGGATCTCCGAGGTCATCCTCCAGCAGACCCGCGTGGCCCAGGGGATGGACTACTACCACCGCTTCCTTGAGCGCTTCCCCGACGTCCGCGCCCTGGCCGACGCCGCCGAGCAGGACGTCCTCCGGCTCTGGCAGGGCCTCGGCTACTACTCCCGCGCCCGCAACCTCCACGCTGCTGCGCGCGACGTCCGCGATCGCTTCGGTGGACGCTTCCCGACGGCGTATGCCGACGTCCGCTCCCTCAGCGGCATCGGCGACTACACGGCCGCCGCCATCGTCTCCTTCGCCACCGGCGCGCCGTACGCCGCCGTCGACGGGAATGTGTTGCGCGTCATCGGCCGACTCTTCGCCATCGACACGCCCACCGACACCTCCGCCGGCCGACGCCTCTACAACGATCTGGCCCGCAGCCTTCTCCCGCCCGATCATGCCGGCGAACACAACCAAGCCATCATGGAGTTTGGCGCCCTGCAGTGCGTCCCCCGCAACCCCGATTGCAGCGTCTGCCCACTCGTCGCGCGTTGCGCCGCCCATGCCGCCGGAACGCCCGAACGCTTCCCCGTCAAGCAGCATCGCACGAAGACCGTCGACCGTTACTTCCATTATTTCTACGTCACTACGGGCGACGACCTCTTCCTCCGCCGACGGCCCGCGGGCGACATCTGGCAGGGCCTCTTCGAGCTCCCGCTCATCGAGACGTCCGCCCCCGCCGACCTTGACGCGCTCATGCGTACGGACGACTTCCGCGCGCTCTTTGCCGACACGGGCAGCACGCAGTTTGCGCTTGTCGCCGCCGACGTTCGCCACGTGCTCACCCACCGCATCCTCCACGCCACCTGCTACCTCGCCCGCATCGCCCGCCCCTCTGAGGCCCTCCTCCGCCTCACGCACACCTCGCGCGCCGATCTCGATCGCTATCCCCTGCCGCGACTCATCACGCGACTCATCGATCGTGTCCACGCCGACGGCCACTGACCGCTCCCCGCTTTGTGCGATCCTATTCTAAGCCATACTTTTGGCGCACTTAAACGATAAAAAAGACTTATAACTATGTCACTGAACAAAGTCATCCTCATTGGAAACGTAGGGCGCGAACCCGACATCCGCTACTTTGACAGCGGTAACGCCGTAGCCAACTTCACGCTCGCTACCAACGAACGCGGTTACCGTCTGGCCAACGGTACAGAGATTCCTGAACGCACCGAATGGCACAACATCGTCGCCGGTCGCGACCGCGCACTCTTCGTCGAGCGTCACGTCCATAAGGGATCGCTCGTGTACGTCGAAGGCAAGATCCGCACCCGCAGCTACGACGATGCCTCGGGTAACAAACGCTACATCACGGAGATCTACGCCGATCGCATTGAGTTCTTTTCCCTCGGTGGACGCCGTCCGCAAGATGCCGAACACGCGGGCGACCCATCTGCCGCCACACAGCCGGCTGACGCCGCCGCCGAAGTGCATGCTTTCGCCGCCCAGTCCGCATCGACACCGTCGACATCCGCCTCCAATCTCGAGCCGATCTCTCCCGCCGACGCCGATCCTGTGGACGATCTGCCCTTCTAACCTTAGCCCCTCATTCCTTGGACTCAGACTATTTCCCGCCCCTCTCGCTGCAAATCGCAGTCCCCGGATTGACCCTTCCGGACGCCATCCTGTCCTGTCTCATCGTCTGTTTTCTCTTGCTTCTCGCCTGCGCCATCGCTGCGGGTGGGCGAGCACTCTTTGCGCTCACGCTTGACGAGCTGAGCGAAGTGCGCGAGGAGAAGAACACGGCCGATCGCTTCATTCATTTATTATACGACCGCCCACAGCAGACGCGTTTCTCGCTGGCTGCAGTGCAGTCGCTCGTGACGTTGGCCATTGGCACCGTCGGATTGTACGGCGTGGCGCTGTTGTGGCCGGATGCCTTACGGTCGACAGTCGGATGCGTGTCGGTGATCCTCGTTGGTAGTCTATTGATGTGCCTTTGTTGCGGACTTGTGCCGAGATGGCTGCTTCGGAACGGTCATCTGCGCGTAGCACGGGCCTTCGTACCCGTGCTGAAGTTTGCCGATTTCCTCTGCGCACCTATCAGCCGTCGTTTAGCTGCGCCCCCGTCGAGCGTCGTGCATCGCAACGAGGTGACGGCCGGCGAACCCACTACGATACTCTCTAAAGAGTCGGCCGATGAGCACGAAATGCTCGAGGAGATCGGACAGTTTTACAACAAGACGGCCGCCGAGATCATGGTCTCCCGCATGGACATGAAAGCGATTAGTGCCCATTGCACGTTTCAGGAAGCCCTCGACCTAATTATCCGCAGCGGCTTCTCGCGCATCCCCATCTATGAAGATTCCGACGACAACATCACCGGCATCTTGTACGCCAAGGACCTCCTGCTCTACATCCGCGATCCGCAAGTCTTCAACTGGCAGAAATTGATCCGCCCCGCCTATTTCGCTCCGGAAACGAAGAAGATCGAAGACCTCCTCGAAGAGTTCCGAACCAACAAGGTGCACATTGCTATCGTCGTTGACGAGTTCGGTTGCGCCTCCGGACTCGTAACGATGGAGGATATTATCGAGGAAATCGTGGGCGACATCAGTGACGAGTACGACACGGAGCAAAAACCCTTCTTCCGACTGCCTGACGGTAGCTACATTTTCGAGGGGAAGACGCAACTCAACGATTTCTTTCGCGAAACAGACATCGACGAGGAAGAGTTTGGCGATTTGACTGAGGACGTCGAGACGCTCACCGGCTTGCTACTCAAAATCAAGGGCACGCTCCCCCGACGTCGCGAGACGATAGACTACGGACACTACCGTTTTCGCGTGCTTGAGGCCAATGAACGTCGTGTACTCAAGGTAAAATTCTATCGCCTCCCCACGTCACCCGCTGAGAACACGAAAGCGTAATGCACGAGGGGGCTTCCACCTCCCATTCTTTCTCAAGAAAAACAAGCGCATAATGAACATAGAAGTACACCAGGTCGAAAACAAGAAATTCGCCGAGCTGCGAGCTTCCGGCACTGTCATACATAGCACGGAAGATGCCATGAACCTGATGGGCGACCTCTATTATCAGGGTTACGACGGACTCATCCTACATGAGGAGCAAATCCCCCCAGCGTTCTTCGACTTAAAAACGAAAATGGCTGGCGAGATCCTTCAAAAATTCTCGAACTATCGTTTCCCGTTGGTCCTGATCGGCGACTTTTCCAAGTTCCCGAGCCAGAGTTTGCAGGATTTTATCCGAGAAAGCAACAAGGGACGGCAGGTGAACTTTGTCCGTACCCTTCCGGAGGCCCTCCAACTACTGTCCAAGCCATGAAGTCGCGGCCGACTACTCTTGTCACCCTCTATGCAGTCCTTTTTTCTCTCTTCACGGCCTGCAATGCACCCATGCCAAAGCCTCGCGGCATGCTGCGCATCGACTTACCCGCACCACGATACGCCGAATTTTCCGCGCCAGGCCGTCCCTACACCTTTCGTTTCTCCCGCCTTGCGAATGTGGAGCTTCCCCCCGCCGGTGAAGCTGACGACCGACTCAACATTACCTACCCCAAGTGGGGGGTAACGATCTATTGCAGCGGCGCAGCCATTACCTCGGCCACTTTATCTGCTGCCACGGACGAATGTCGGGAACTCATCCGCCGGAGTGTCCGCGACGTGCACGCCGTTACCGAACAAGCCTACGAAGATCCCGACGCACGCGTCTATGGCGTCCTTTTCCACATCGAGGGAGATTCGCCCGCGCCCATCCGCTTCATGCTCACCGACAGTGCAGCCCACTTTTTTCAGGGCGCGCTCTATTATTCCGACCGAGTGAGCCCCGACTCTGTCGCGCCGCTGACTGATTACCTTTTGCGAGACGTCGCCGTGCTGATCCAAACCTTTCGCTGGAAATAAGTAGCCCCTTACCGTGCCGTTGCTGGAGACACATACGCAGTCGGAGTGCCGATGGGGACTGTGGCGCATAGACGAAACAGGATTGGAGTTGCTCGACGGGCTGGAGCGACGTGATGTCTATCAAGATTTTCTCAAAAATGTCCGCGCGGAGGGTCGTCGCACGGAGTGGTTAGCCGTGCGCGCGCTTTTGCGTGCCATCCTTGGCTATGAACCGACCGTCAACTATCGCCCCGAAGGCTACCCCGAGGTCGATGGATGGCACGTCAGCTTCTCGCATACGCGACACTATGCCGCAGCCATCTGTTCCCGCGACACGGTCGTCGGTATTGACATCGAACGGTTCCGTTCGCGCATCATCGGGCTGCGTGACCGCTTCTTAGATGGGGACGAACTGGCGCTAATCGGCGGCCCCAACACGGATGATGTCCGTCGGCTGACGGTCTGCTGGAGTGCCAAGGAGGCGGCATTCAAAATGCTCCGTCTGGGGTCGTCTGACTGGCTCCGAGGAGTGCGTATCGTGGCCTACGAACCCGCTTCCAACCAGCTAACGGTCCACGAAACGCTCACGCCGAACACATACACCTTCAAAATAGACTTCTCCCTCGCCTCGGATTACGTACTCACGTGGGGTAGGAGGGGGTAACGTGGTGTGTTTTTGGGGATACATGGAATAGGTATGCCCAAAACGCGGTACATTTTCAAGATAAATCATGTACCCGGTCATCTTCCCCGGCCTCG
>CALHPT010000340.1 GCA_938036405.1 uncultured Tannerella sp. | reverse complement strand
CATGCGACATAAAATGGCTTCGACGGTCGGAAATGTCATTTCATGCGACATAAAATGGCTTCGACGGTCGGAAATGTCATTTCATGCGACATAAAATGGCTTCGACGGTCGGAAATGTCATTTCATGCGACATAAAACGGCTTCGACGGTCGGAAATGTCGTTTCATACGACATGAAATGGCTTCGACGACTGGGAATTCCGTTTCTGGTGACCCGAAATGGCCAAAAACCTCTTTTTAGTCGTTTCGGGCGAAAAGATGGGCTTTCAGCGTTCCGTTGCGTCTTTTCAAAAGATGGATTTCAATTCGGCGATGGACCCGACCGACCGCAGCACTCAGATTCAGCTGTATTTGCGCGGTAGGCGCAGGGCGATGGCCAGGATGGCGCAGGCGCCCATGATGAAGGGATAATAGAGGTAGCCGACGATGGCGATGGGCGAGACTTCGGCAAAACGGGAGGCCAGAAGCAGCTGCGCGCCGTAGGGGATCAGGCCCTGGATGAGGCAGGAGAAGGTGTCGAGGATGCTGGCCGACTTGCGCGGATCGATGCCGTAACGGGCGGTGATCTCACGCGCCATCGAGCCGGTGGTGAGGATGGCGATGGTGTTGTTGGCCGTGCAGATGTTGGCCACGGAGACGAGTGCGGCGATGGCGGCTTCGGCGCCACGCTTGCCGCGAATGCCGCGCGTGAGGCCACTCATGAGGTAGTCGATTCCGCCGTTGAAGCGAATCAGCTCGAGCATGCCGCCGGCGAGCATGGTAACGATAATGAGTTCGCCCATGCCAACGATACCCTGCCCTAAGGCGCCGATCCATGGCCAAAACGTGACCGTGCCGAAGACGGCGCCGACAAGGCCACAGACGACGATGCCGAGGGTCAGGACGGCCGTCACGTTGATGCCGCGGGCGGCGGTGATGAGGACGACGAGGTAGGGAAGGGCCAGGTAGGGCGTGCGGGGATTGGTGCTGAGCAGCGTCTCGGTGAGGTGGGCGCCTTGGAAGGCGTAGATGATGAAGGTGGCGATGGCTGCGGGAAGGACGATGCGGAGGTTGACGCGAAACTTATCACGCATACTGCAGCCTTGGGTGCGCGTGGCGGCGATGGTGGTGTCGGAGATGAAGGAGAGGTTGTCGCCGAAGAAGGCGCCGCCGGTGACGACGGCTGCGATATACTCCACGGGCAGGCCGAGCGGCTCGGAGAGTCCGAGGGCGATGGGCACGAGGGCAACGACGGTGCCGACGCTGGTGCCGATGGAGAGGGAGATGACGCAGGAGGCGAGAAAAAGACCCGGCAGGAGTAGCCCGGCGGGCAGTAGGCAGAGGATGAGGTGGACCGTAGCGTCGATGGCGCCGATGCTCTTGGCGGCCTCGGAGAAAGCGCCCGCTAGGACGAAGATCCAGATCATCATCAGTAGGTTGTAGTCCGCCACGCCGCGCGAAAAGCGTAGGACGCGTTTCTCGGTCGATAGCCCGCGGGTGATGGCCACGGCGTAGACCGAGGAGACGAGGAAGGCCACGGTGATGGGCATCGCGTAAAAGTCGCGGAGGATGAGCGAGGTCAGCAGGTACACGGCCAGGAAGACGACGAGCGGCGTGGCGCCGATCCATCGTGCCGAAGCCGGGATGTGGGGGTTGATTTCTTGGGCGGGGTTATGGTCCATTGTGATGCGTTATAGGGAGTGAGTGGCGTCCTCTCCGGCCTCTAATGGGCGGATGACGCGGCAGGGATTGCCGACGGCGAGCGAGTCAGCAGGGATGTCGTGCGTCACGACGCTGCCGGCACCAATCACGGTGCGATCGCCGATCGTGACGCCGGGGCAGATAATCGCTCCGCCGCCGATCCAGCAGTCGGCACCGATGGTGACGGGGCGCGCATGTTCGCGGCCCGTGCGGCGCTCGAGGTAATGGAGTGGATGATGCGGGGTGTAGATCTGTACGGCGGGGCCGATGAGAGTGTGGTCGCCGATGCGGATCCATCCGCCGTCGAGGAAGGTGCAACCGGCATTGATGTAGACATCGTGGCCGAGGCGGATGCCGTGGCCGTGGTCGCAATGGAAGGGCGGACAGACGACGGATGTCGGGGGGATGCCGGGGATGAGCTGTTCGAGCAGCTCGCGGAAGCCGTCGCTGTAAGTCGACATGGTACGCATGCGGGCCAGCAACTCCTTAGCGTGCCGGAAGCTGGCTTGCAGCTCGGGCGATTGGAAGTCGGGCGACTCGCCGTCGCGCATTTTTTGGATTTCTGTTCGAGTCATCCGCTACTCGACTTCTAAGACGAGGCCTTTGAGGTATTCGCCTTCGGGGTGATAAATGCTGACGGGATGATCGGCGGGTTGGGTGAGCTGATGCAGGATACGGACGT
Source organism: uncultured Tannerella sp. (assembly GCA_938036405.1). Taxonomy (GTDB): domain Bacteria; phylum Bacteroidota; class Bacteroidia; order Bacteroidales; family Tannerellaceae; genus Tannerella. The sequence continues at coordinate 3,426 of CALHPT010000340.1, read as the reverse complement.
GGCGACGCGTCTGTGCGGCAGCGGTGAAGACGGCCAGTCGGAAGTCGTTGCGACTGACCACTTGCGAGCAAGAGAAGGTGAAGAGGATGCCTCCGGGCCGAATCTTCTCAAAGGCCGCGGCGTTGAGTTTGCGATATCCCTGAAGGGCGTTGCGGAGCACGTCGCGGTGCTTGGCGAAGGCCGGCGGATCGAGGATGATAAGGTCGTAATTGTTGTCGGCACGTCGGAGGTAGTCAAAGGCGTCTTCGGCAAAGGCGCGGTGACGGTCGTCGTCGGGGAAGTTGAGGGCGACGTTGCGCTCGGTCAGGTAGACGGCTTTCGAGGAGCTATCGACAGAGTGTACCATCCGCGCACCGCCGCGCATGGCGTAGACGGAGAAGCCGCCGGTGTAGCAAAACATGTTCAGCACTGTGCGATCGCTGGCGTACTGCTCTAAGAGCCGACGGTTCTCGCGTTGATCGACGAAGAAGCCCGTCTTCTGCCCCTTCAGCCAGTCGATGCCAAAGCGTAAGCCGCGTTCCGTGGCGATATGTTCGCCGCTGGAGTAACGCCCCAGCAGGTATTCGTCGGTGTGATCGAGGGCGGCCTTGAAGGGCAGTGTGCCGTCGGATTTATAGTAGATGGTTTGCAGGCGATCGCCGAGAAGCTCCTGCAGGGCCGTGGCGATGTCGCGGCGGGCGTGGTGCATGCCGACGGAGTGCGCCTGCATGACTGCTGTGTCGGCATACATATCAATGACGAGGCCCGGTAGACGGTCGCCCTCGCCGTAGACAAGTCGGTAAGTGTCGTTCTCCGGCGCATGGTCTAAGCCTAGCATTTGACGGAGGTTGTAGGCCGAGCGGAGTCGGTCAAGCCAGAAGGCGTGGTCGATCGTCACTTCATCGAAGGCAAGCAGCCGGACGGCGATGCTGCCGATCTGATAGTGCCCTACGCCGAGCAGTCGGCCATCGGCGGCGAAGACTTCCACCACGGCGCCCTCTTCGGGTTGGCCTTCTATACGTGCCACGGCACCGGAGAAGACCCACGGATGAAGGCGCAGCGCAGACTCTTCCTTCTTGGGCTTGAGGTAAATTTTGGGGTATGTCATGAGCAGAGGTGTTTATAGATGCGCAGGCAGGCCCAAGCGTCAAGGGCTGCATATTTCTGTTGCGCGGGGGTGAGCACGTCGGCCTCCCAATTGGTGAGGCGTGCCCGTTTGGAGATTTTCTTTTGGAAGAGGATGGCGTAGATCTTTTGCAGACCCGCCTCGTTGATGCCGTAAGAGGGCATCAGCTTTTGTAGCTCGATGAACCCGGCCGGCTGGAGTGTTTTGACGCGTTCGCGGAGCATGTGGAAGTCGTCGGCCAGTGAGAGGCCGATCTTCGTCACGTCTGGGTTGGAGAGGAAGCTCACGAGTGGCTCAGGAATACCACCGAGGTGATTCAAGCGAAAGAGGTAACACGTCTCTTCGGTAGCCAGCTGCACGAGCGAGACCTTGTGATGCTGATCCTTGCGGAAGTTGGGGCGTGTCTCGGTGTCGAAGCCGACGCGTGTCTCGGCCGAGAGCGCATTGACCGCCCGGGCGACAGCTTCAGGATGATCCACGACGACGATTTGCCCGACATATTCCTCGTGGGGCAGGGTGGAGATTTCTTCTTTGGTGATTTTGGAGGGGAGAGAAGGGTGCAGCGTCATGCCGTGGGGTCGGTTAGGGTGAATTCTTCGTTGTAACGCACCGCATGGAGTGCCTTGAGGGCGTTGAGGAGCGTTTGGCCCCAATAGAGGCGGAAGTTTTCCGCGCAGCGCGCCAGTGCGGCGTGCATCGTGGGTTCATGCTCCTGGCGGAAAAGGGAGACGAAATCACCGAGGTCTTGGTAGAGATCGGACAGGTTCTCGGAGATAAAAGCAGCGATAGGGGTGTCGCTGTATCGCATGTCGGGCAGGAAGGTCTCGAGGTAGCTATCGTATTGTCCGAGCAATACTGCGAGGCGGGTGCGTAGCGCCTCGTAAGTCTCTTCGGTGATGAAAGGAGCGAGGTCGACGTCTTCATCTTCGTCGACCTCGACCTCGGGTAGGAGCGTCGCTTTGAGATAGAGCAAGGGGAGCAGCTTGGTCGCCTTGTCGACAAATGCGAAGAGGTCGGCGCCCTCACGCTCGGTTTTTTCTAACCACGAACAGCACTCGAAGGCTACAGCGACAAACTCCAGCGTGTTCTTATCGTAGAGTAGATTCTTTCCTTTCTCCATCAGCTCCTTGTTGCTATACATTATGCATTCCTTACTGCACTCCGTCGACAGCCACGGCGGGCTCAATTTTCTTGATCAATCCCTGCAGCACATTGCCCGGGCCCAGCTCTGTGAAATGTGTAGCGCCGTCGGCTGCCATGTTGCGCACGGTCTGCGTCCAGCGGACGGGCGAGGTGAGCTGAGCGATGAGGTTTCGGCGGATCACGTCGGGATCAGTCTGCGGCCGTGCGTCCACGTTCTGGTAGACGGGGCAAACGGGCTGGTTAAAGCGGGTCGACTCGATCGCCTCGGCCAGTTCTGCTCGTGCGGGCTCCATCAGTGGGGAGTGGAAGGCACCGCCTACCTTCAGCTTGAGGGCACGTTTGGCACCGGCGGCTTTCATCTTCTCGCAGGCAGCGTCAACACCAGCAAGGGTACCCGAGATGACGATCTGTCCGGGGCAATTATAGTTGGCGCAGACCACGACCTCGTCCGTGATCTCAGCGCAGATCTGCTCGGCCTGCTCGTCGGCCAGTCCGATGATGGCGGCCATCGTGGAAGGCGTCTTCTCGCATGCCTTTTGCATGGCCTGTGCACGTTTAGAGACAAGCGTGAGGCCGTCCTCGAACGAGAGTGCGCGTGCGGCGACGAGTGCGGAGAACTCGCCCAGCGAATGGCCGGCCGTCATGTCCGGACGGAAGGCGTCGCCTTCCGTGAGCGCCAAGATGACGGAGTGGAGGAAGACGGTGGGCTGCGTGACTTTCGTCTGCTTCAGGTCGTCGTCCGTGCCGGCAAACATGAGGTCGGTGATGCGGAAGCCGAGGATGCCGTTAGCTTGTTCAAACAGATCTTTTGCGAGGGGATTTTCGTCGTACAGCGACTTGCCCATTCCAACGAACTGGGCGCCCTGGCCTGGAAAAACGTAGGCGTTCATACTATCTTTTATCGTTTTGGTTTTAAGCGCGGCAAAAGTAGGCGCAGTTTGGAAAGGGGGAAACCCGTTCGCGATTCGATTGCCTGTCCATCGAGGGCGAAAGTGCGTAGCGAGATCAGATCGACACTTCGGATATAGATCGCAGGCGCGTATGGCCTCTAAACGGTCGATCGAGGACGAAACGGATGCCCTCGACAGCGGATCTCCCCTTCCAGAAATCTTTGCAACGTGAGTTTGAACGAAAGTATGAGGATTCCTAATCTCTGAAGAATGGCTTGGATAGAGGGC
>CALHPT010000339.1 GCA_938036405.1 uncultured Tannerella sp. | reverse complement strand
TAAAATCGCACTTTTCTGCCTTTTCCGCTCGACGCAACCGGAAGCATATCGACCCCTTTCCATCTAACAATCAGTCCACTTGCTTCGACATCGGGGCTTCTGCTTTTGAGAGGAATAGTTGATGACACGTGATGAAGCTTTGATGACGCGTGAACAAACTTTGATCACACAACATGCTTTTTACCTGGTGTATGAGCTTACGAATCTCTCCGACTACCCCCGGGCCTTCTCTGGCCACAAAGAGGCACCCTCGGGATTCGCGTACTTTTGTCCGCTTAACAGAAAAGGGGTGAGTGCCGACGCCAATAAGCCTAAGTCCGTAGTCCGTAAGCTGAGGAATAAGGTGATCGACAGATGTTCCGACATCCGGCCGAACTGATTTGGGGGCTTTGCCCTCGGTCCCCAACTTCCCTTTCTTCCCTTGATAGAAGAAAAAGGAATCAACAGAAGATCAAGGCGATGATAGCCATCCATCTTTCCAGATAGAGGAAAGGAGATCACTGATACACGATCTGAAATAGTCGAATTAAGAAACAGAAACAATGGCCAAAACGAAATCAGTCTACGTCTGCTCTCAGTGTGGGGCGGATTCCCCCAAATGGGTGGGCAAATGCCCCGCGTGCGGCGCATGGAATACGTATGTGGAGGAGATCGTCCGCACCGAGCCGGCCGCCCGACGCGCCGCGGCTGCCGTCAGTCGCTCCGACGCCCGGCCCCAACTCCTGCGCGACATTACCGCCGAGGAGGAGGTGCGTATCGATATGCACGACGCGGAGCTGAACCGCGTCTTGGGCGGCGGACTCGTCCGCGGATCGCTCGTCCTCGTGGGCGGCGAACCCGGCATCGGCAAGTCGACGCTCGTCCTCCAGACCGTCCTCCGCCTCACCGACCTCCACACGCTCTACGTCTCCGGCGAGGAGAGCGCCCGCCAGCTCAAGATGCGCGCCGACCGCCTCTCCTCCGACAGCGCCGAAGGCATGGCGCACTGCCACGTCTATTGCGAGACGCACCTCGAGCAGATCCTCGCCCATGCCGACCGACTCAGACCCGACCTGATGATCATCGACTCGATCCAAACGATGTACACCGAGGCGGCCGAGTCGTCGCCGGGCAGCGTCACGCAGGTAAGGGAGTGCAGCGCGGCTATCCTCAAGTTCGCCAAAGAGACGGGCACACCGGTCCTCATGATCGGGCATATTAATAAGGAAGGGAGCCTGGCTGGGCCGAAGGTTTTGGAGCACATCGTGGACACGGTACTGCAATTCGAGGGCGACCGGCAATACATGTACCGCATCCTGCGCAGCATCAAGAACCGCTTCGGCAGCACCGCCGAGTTGGGCATCTACGAAATGCGCCAAGGCGGCCTCCGCGAGGTCGACAACCCCTCGGAGCTGCTCCTGACGCAGAATCACGAAGGGCTGAGCGGCGTTGCCATCGCAGCGGCCGTCGAAGGTGCGCGACCGTTCCTCATCGAGACCCAGTCGCTCGTCAGCAGTGCTGTCTATGCCACGCCGCAACGCAGCGCCACGGGCTTCGATCTGCGACGCATGAACATGCTCCTGGCCGTACTCGAGAAGCGCGCCGGGTTCAAGTTGATCCAGAAGGACGTCTTCCTCAACATCGCCGGCGGACTGCGCGTCAGTGACCCGGCCATCGACCTGCCCGTCATCAGCGCCGTGCTCTCCTCCAGCATCGACCTCTCCATCGACCGCGGCACATGCCTCGCCGGCGAGGTCGGTCTCTCGGGTGAGATCCGTCCCGTGCACCGCATCGAGCAACGCATCCGCGAGGCAGCCAAGCTCGGCTTCCGTCGCATCATCGTGCCGCAGATGAAGGGTCTCGAGTCCGTCTCCGATCTGATCGAGCTCCACCAAGTGCGCAAAGTCGAGGAAGCCTTCCGATTGTTGTTTGGGTAAATCCCGTTCGCCGATTCATATATACCCGGCAACCCTGACGGCGATCATCGCCTTGATCTTCTTTTGCATCCTTTTCTTCCATCAAGGGAAGAATAGGAAGTGGGGGCAACGCCCCCTATATGGCCGCCCAACTTGCCGGCTACTTCTAACTACTTATTACTACCCCATACTACTTCCAACTACTTCTCACCCACCTCATGACCAAAGACCTTCAGCTCCGACTGCTGCCCGAAGAGGCGGCCAATGACGACACACTGCGCGCCGTCGTACAACGCGAGACGGGCGACGCACCGCGTGCCCTGCGCATCCTCAAACGATCGATCGACGCCCGACAACGCACGGTCTACGTCAATGTCACCCTCCGCGCCTTCTTCGACGAGGAGCCGACCGAACCGCTCTTCCCTGACGTCGAACTCCGCGACGTCTCCGGCCGACCCGCCGCCATCGTGGTCGGCGCCGGACCGGGCGGACTCTTCGCCGCCCTCCGACTCATTGAGCTGGGCATGCGCCCCATCGTTGTAGAGCGGGGCCGCGAGGTGAACGAACGCAAGCGAGACATCGCCGACATCGTCCGCCGCGGCACGATCGACCCGGAGTCGAACTACTGCTTCGGAGAGGGCGGCGCCGGCGCCTTCTCCGACGGCAAACTCTACACCCGCAGCAAGAAACGCGGCTCGGTGGAGCGTATCCTTGTCCGTTTCTGTCAGCACGGCGCCAACCCCGCCATCCTCTACGACGCCCACCCGCACATCGGCACAGACAAGTTGCCCGGCGTGATCGAACGCATGCGCCGCCACATCACGAGCTGCGGCGGCGAGGTGCACTTCGGCACCTGCATGGACGGGCTGCTCATCCACGACGACGAGGTGACGGGCATCACCACGCGCGACGGACGCGAGTTTCTTGGCCCCGTGATCCTGGCCACCGGCCACTCGGCGCGCGACGTCTACCGCATGCTCGCCGACCGCGGCGTGACACTCGAGGCCAAGGGCATCGCCGTCGGCGTACGACTGGAGCACCCACAGGCGCTCATCGACCGCATCCGCTACCACCGCCGCGAGGGGCGCGGCCCGCACCTGCCGGCGGCCGAATACACCTTCGTCTCGCAGGCCGGGGGTCGCGGCGTCTACTCCTTCTGCATGTGCCCCGGCGGCTTCGTGATTCCTGCTTCGACGGCGCCGGACGAGTGCGTCGTCAATGGCATGTCGCCCGCCAATCGCGGGTCGCGGTGGGCCAACGCTGGGTGGGTCGTCGAGCTGCGGCCGGAAGATCTTGCGTCGTTTCACCTACCGGATACAGGCGGCGAGCCTGTGCCCGAGGTGCTGGCCATGATGGACTTTCAGGAGCGGCTCGAGCGGCTCTGCCGCATCAACGCCGGGCAGGGCGTCAAGGCGCCGGCGCAACGCATGGCCGACTTTGTGGCGCGTCGCAACTCGTCCGACCTACCTGCATCATCGTTCAGCCCCGGTCTGCTGGCCTCGCCGCTCCACTTCTGGATGCCCGACTTTATCACGAGCCGACTGCGCGAGGGCTTCCGCTCGGCCGACCGCGTGTCGCGAGGTTTCCTGACGAACGAGGCGGTGATGATCGGCGTGGAGACGCGCACCTCGTCGCCCGTGCGCATCCTCCGCGACCGTGAGACGCTCCGCCACGTGACGCTCCGCGGGCTCTACCCCTGCGGCGAGGGCGCGGGCTACGCCGGAGGCATCGTCTCGGCCGCCATCGACGGCGAACGCTGCGCCGAGCAGTTGGCCGCCGCCTACGGGAGATAAACAACGGCCAACGGATCACCTTTTGAGCCTCAGGTCAGATGTCCCCGGCCCAACTACCCCGCCCCCGGCAGGGGCTTGATCTTCTTTTGCTTCCTTTGCTTCCATCAAGGGAAGAAAAGGAGGATGTGAGCTCGGACGGACGCCGAGAAATCCTCCTAACGAAAAATGGCCGGATACATGACGATGTACCCGGCCATTTTCATTGTCGCGCTTTCGGCAGCTCTCACTTGAAAGTCATCAGTCGGCTGATGTATTTGCCGATGATGTCGAACTCGAGGTTCACCACCGTGCCTTTGACGATGGCGTTGAAGTTCGTCAGGTCGTGCGTGTAGGGGATGATGGCCACCTCGAAGCTGTCCGCGCGGGAGTTGCAGACGGTGAGGCTGACACCGTTGACCGTGACGGAGCCTTTCTCGACCGTCATGTAGCCCTGCCGCGCCATCTCCGGGTCGGCGGTGTAGCTGAAAGTGTAATACCAGCTGCCATCGGCCTCGCGCACGTCGGTACAGACGGCCGTCTGATCGACGTGGCCCTGCACGATGTGGCCATCCAAACGGCCGTTCATCAGCATACTGCGCTCCACGTTCACGCGGTCGCCGACCTGCAAGTGTCCGAGGTTGGAGCGCTCCAGTGTCTCGCGCACGGCGGTGACGATGTACGTGTCGTCCGTCCGACGGACAACGGTCAGGCAGACGCCGTTGTGGGCGACGCTCTGATCGATCTTCAATTCATTCACAAAGGAGCAACGCAGCGTCAGGTGCAGGTTGCCCTTGTCTTGTTCCAGCGCAACGATGGTTGCGGCTTCTTCTACGATTCCTGAAAACATTAATAGGTAGTTATGCGGCCTTGCGGCCGCGGTAGTTAGGAGTAGTTAGGAGGAGTAGGGGGCTTCGCCGCGGTAGTTAGGGGCAGTCAGCGCCTTGCGATCTACTTCTAACTACCCGGCCGAAGGCCGTAACTACCGGGCGGCCTGAAAGGTCGCCCCTACTACCATGGGCGTATGCGATACGCCCCTACTTCCCTTGCTCCAGTTGCAACGTTTTGGTGGGGGCGTCGCAGACCTCGGAGGGGCCGAAGTACTGGATGGGGCCAGGGTAGACGTAATCGGTGGTCATGGCCCACTCGTCGCGCATGGCGGCATAGGCTCGGAAGGGGGCGCCGTCGAGCTGGACAAGCGCCTTGCGGATGACGGGCTTCATGACGCCGTCGCGCTGCTCCATGTTCATCATCATCGTAATGGGGATGCCGCCGGCGGTCCACTCTTCGGCCGGCGCGGTGGTGTTGCGCACGGAGGCCATGTAGCCCGTCTTGCCGGCGCGGATGAGGCACGAGGCAGCGTAACCGAGCGAGTAGCAATAGTCGGCGTCGTAGTTCGACGGCGCGGCGCAACGGCCTTCGTAACCGAAGAAGTGCATCTGGGTGGCGAACTTGCCGGTATATTTGCCTTCCGCTTTCCATTCGGCCAAACGGTTGCCTACCATCTCGGCCAGCAGCTTCTCGGTTTCGATGAGCGATACCTGTACGTTGCCGTGCGGGTCGCGTTCGAGGGTGAGCTGGCGGGCTACGCCTTCGGGCAGGCTGGCGTACAGCTCGGAGTTCTCTTTCGTCAGCTTCGCGATGATATAGCTGCGCTGCTCGCTCTTCTTGATCATCTTGAACTCCGTTTCATGCTTGGCAAGGAAGTCGTTCAGTTCGGCGATCAGCCGTTTCATGGCCGGGATAAATTCGACCAGTCCTTCGGGAATCAGCACCGTCCCGAAGTTGTTGCCGGCCTCCGAGCGTTTGAGCACAACGGTTGCGATCTGGTTCACGATATCGTCGAGCGTCTGGTTTTTGGCTTCCACTTCTTCCGAGATGATGCAAACGTTCGGGTGCGTTTGCAGGGCGCATTCCAAAGCGATATGCGAAGCCGAGCGTCCCATCAGTTTGATGAAGTGCCAGTATTTGCGCGCCGAGTTGCAGTCGCGCTGGATATTTCCGATTACCTCCGAATAGACCTTGCATGCCGTATCGAAGCCGAACGACGTTTCTACCTGCTCGTTTTTCAAATCGCCGTCGATCGTTTTCGGGCAGCCGATCACCTGCACGCCGGCTCCGA
>CALHPT010000338.1 GCA_938036405.1 uncultured Tannerella sp. | reverse complement strand
CGTCGACGAGAAGTTACAGGCCATGGGGCTGCATTACGAAATGCGCGCCCGGGTCAAGTCGGCCTTCTCCATCTGGAACAAGATGAACGCCAAGAGTGTCCCCTTCGAAGACATCTACGACATCTTCGCCGTCCGCATCGTCTTCGAACCCAAGGAAGGCATCGATGAGAAGAACCTCTGTTGGGACATCTACTCCGCCATCACCGACATCTACCGCATCCGTCCCGATCGTCTGCGCGACTGGGTAAGCCGACCTAAGTCGAACGGCTACCAGGCGCTCCACCTCACCGTCATGGGGCCCGACGGCCAGTGGATCGAGATTCAGATTCGCAGCCGCCGCATGGACGACATCGCCGAGAAGGGCTTTGCTGCACATTGGAAGTACAAGGAGAAGCACGTGGAGGAGGACACAGAGCTGGACAAGTGGCTGGCCACGATCACCGAGATCCTGGAGAATCCCAATCCCGATTCGCTCGACTTCCTCGACACGGTGAAGATGAACCTCTTCTCGTCCGAGATCTTTGTCTTCACTCCCAAAGGCGAGCTCAAAACGTTGCCCCAAGGCGCCACGGCGCTCGACTTTGCCTACGCCCTCCACTCTGACGTAGGCGACACCTGCATCGGAGCCAAAGTGAACCATCGCCTCGTGCCCTTGAGCCACAAGCTCTCCAGTGGCGACCAAGTGGAGGTGCTTAGCTCCCGCTCGCAGAAGCCTGTTGCCGAGTGGCTCAACTTCGTCGTCACGGCCAAGGCCCGCAGCAAGATTGAGGCCTATCTGAAGCGCGTCCGCCGCGAGACCTCCAAGGCCGGCGAGGCGAAGTTGCTGGAGGCCATGCGTAAGTCCGGCTTTGACTCCCCCGCTTCTTCGTTACTCGACAAAATAGCCGTCTACTACGGCTTCCCCACCCGCGACGGCCTCTATTACGCTATCGAAAAGGGCGAAGTCACCCTGCCCGAAAACCTCAAAAAGATCGTACAAGAGAAGACGGACAACGTGCTCTTCAAGTACCTCAAACAGGCGCTGCGCATGGGCAAGAAGCGCGAGATGATGACCATCCTGCCCACCCCGGCCGGCCCCAAGAAGGAGTTGCCGAAGTACGACCGTAAGAAGCCCTACTGCCTCTGCGAGGACGAGTTCAACCGCAACTATGTCATCGCCGGCTGCTGCAAACCGATCCCCGGCGACGAGGCGCTGGGCTTCATCAACGACGACGGAAACGTGGTCGTCCATAAGATCTCCTGCCCCATCGCCTTGCGTCTGAAGAGCAGTTTCGGCGAACGTATCCTCTCCACCGTCTGGAGCAACCACATCAACACCTCGTTCGAGGCCACACTTGAGGTGAAGGGGATCGACTCTATTGGCCTGCTTAACACCATCACGCACACCATTTCCGATCGCTTCAACGTGAACATTACCAAGCTCACGATCGAGGCTAAGGATGGCGTCTTCGAGGGAAAGATCAAGATGTTGGTGCACAACGTGGAAGACATTCAAAACATCTGTGTCACGCTTTCCAAAAACACCCATATCAAGTCCGTAGCACGTGTAGCGGACTGATTCTTTCTTCAAAATCATCATTGATAGGCCTCATCGGTATACGCCGGTGGGGCTTTTTTTATGGCGATGTCTGTAAAAGCTGTTCGGCATTTATTCCAGAGGATAACAATGCTGCGTTTTTGCTTCGCGCAGGCCTCAACCCGAGGCCGGGGAAGTTTACTTAGCATAAGAATGAGGTGGGCTTTGACTTATACCCGTCCAAACTTCGCTGGCGGCTACAGCGCCCCTCAAACTGACCTCTGTTTTGGTCCAAACATTTTCGCTGAAGCCAATCGAGCACTTGATTGGGTCCAAACATTTTCGCTGAAGCAAACAGACCTCTGTTTTGCTTCGCCCCGACCTCTACCGAGGCCGGGGAAGTTTGCTTGGTACAAGAATGAGGTGAGCTTTGCCTTGCATCCGGTCAGACTTCGCAGGCGGCCGCAGCGCGTCCCCAATTACGCCCGTGTTTTTGCTCCCCGCAGCTAGGAACTATGGAAAAGGCGCCGCGTTTTTCACCAACGAGCATCGCGAGACTCGAAAATCACTGACGATACCACCGCCCGGCACCCTGCGACGAAAACATCACTGATTTTTGGAGGAAAAGTTGGCCGGACAGTGCCCGTCATACACAAAAAAAGGGGCGCCCCCAAAAAGGAACGCCCCTCCTCTGCTTGGCAAATGACCAGCAAAATGCGCAACAGGCTGCGCAGACTTTACTTCAGGTAGTCCAAGAAGTACTGCGTGATGCGCTCGTGCAGGTGCACGCTCTGGTGGCCGCGCATGTTGTGCGGCTCGCCGGGATAGACGAAGAAGTCGGGCTGCGTACCGACGGATATGCACTCTTTCAAGAAGCGCAGGCAGTTCTGCGGCAAGACCACGGGGTCGTTCATACCGGTGATGATTTGCAGTTTGCCTTTCAGATTCTTCGCCTTCGGCAGCAGACTGCCGGCCGCGTAACCCTCGGGATTATCCTGCGGTGTGCCCATGTAGAGCTCGCCGTACTGGACTTCGTACCACCTCCAGTCGATGACCGGTCCGCCGGCCACGCCCACTTTGAAGACGTCCGGATGAGTTGTCATCAGGTTGATGGTCATGAATCCGCCGAAGCTCCAGCCGTGCACGCCGAGACGGTCAGCATCGACGTAGGGCAGCGTCTTGAGGAAGTCCACGCCCTTCATTTGATCCTTCATCTCCTCGGTGCCGAGCTGGCGATAGGTGACCTGCTCGAACTCGCGTCCGCGATCACTGCTGCCGCGGTTGTCAAGGATGAAGACGATGAAGCCCTTCTGTGCCATGTAGGCCTCCCAGCCGCGCAGGCGGTAGTGCCAGTAGGCGTCCACGTTGCGCGTCATGGGGCCGCCGTAGACGTAGACCACGGTGGGGTACTTCTTCGAGGCGTCAAAGTCGGCGGGCTTCACCATGCGGTAGTAGAGATCCGTGCGGCCGTCAGCTGCCTTGATCGTTCCGGAGGTGATCTCAGGCTCGGCGTAACCCTTCCAGGGATCGTCAGCGGTGAAGTAGCGCGTGCTTTTGTCGGTCTTCAGGTTGATGAAGTCGATGTTACGCGGCACGGTCGGCTCGGAATAATTGTCGATGATCCAGCCGCCGTCGGGAGAGAGGGCGCGGTCATGGAAGCCACTCGGAGAAATGATGTTGGCGTGTACTCCGCGGCCGTTGTCGAGCAGCGTGCGCTTGCCCGTGGCGATGTCCACGGCGTAGAGGTTGCTCTGTATCGGGCTGCTTTCGGCCGAAAGAATGATAGCGCGTTTTCTCGCCTTGTCGAAACCAAGCAGGTCATAAACGACGAAGTTGCCGCTTGTCAGCTGACGTAGCATCTCGCCCTTAGTGTTGAAGAGGTAGAGGTGGTTGTAGCCATCCTTTTGGCTTTGCAGGATGAACTTATCGGCGTCCCACGGCAGGAAGGTGACGGAGGTGTAAGAGGTGATGTACTTCTCGTGACGCTCGGTGTAGAGTGTAGCGCGCTTG
>CALHPT010000337.1 GCA_938036405.1 uncultured Tannerella sp. | reverse complement strand
CATAACAATTAACCATTAATTTGTCATTCAGAGCGAAGCGAAGAATCTCCTTCTTTTTCCTCGCGAGATTCCTCACTACGTTCGGAATGACAAAGGGGGGGGCGGACACGGAGCCCGCCCCTTTCCTTCGCAGCTTGTGGTTATCGAATCACAACCTTTGTTGTCTGCTGTCCTATGCGCACGGCATAGAAACCCGCGGGCAGATGTTCGACGGGAGTCGTACCCGTGGATGCCTTGAACTTCTTCAGCAGGAGGCCGGAGAAATTGAACACTTCGACATCGATCAGTTGCTCGGTCGAGACGTACAGTATGCCGTCGGCCGCCCATACGCGAGAGTTCGAGTCATCGACAATCAGTTCGTTAGCATTGCCTTCGCCGCCTTTCTTGACGGTGATGTTGCAGGTTGCTTTCTGGCCGCCACTCAGGGTGACGGTGATCGTTGCATCGCCCACGGCTTTGGCTTTCACCACGCCGTCCTTGTCCACCTCGGCCACGCTCAGGTTATTCGAGCTGAAGCTCTTCGTCATGGGCGAATCCCACGGCTGCGTCGTTGCTTGGAGCTCGAGGCTCTCGCCCGGCTCTAACGTGAAGACGTTCGGAGTCAGCTGCACGGAGGTGCCCTCGATCTTGATGACGCAGTAGTCCGTCCAGCCGCCATCGTCGGCCGTAGCCCGAATCAGTGCAGTGCCGCCGGGCAGATGAGCCGTCACGACGCCATCGCTGTTGACGCTCGCCACCCGCGGATCGCTCGACGACCAGCGGAAGCCTTTATCCGCAGCCGTTACCGGCAGCACGCGTGCCGTGAGCATGGTCGTAGCCTTCTCCTTCAGTATGCACTTCTTCTGATCCACGACGATGCCCGTGGCCTTGCGCTCGGCAGCCTCAGCCTTGGGCCTTACCGTGATGCGAGCTTGCCCGTACGCGCCGCTGCCATCGTCGGCCGTGGCGGTGATCGTCGTCGTGCCTGCTTTCAGGGCCTTCACGTGTCCGCCGGCGGCGATGGTGGCTACCGTCGGGTCGCTGCTTGTCCAGGTCAGCTCCTTATCGTCCGCTTCGGCGGGCTGCACGTCTTCGGTGTAGTCCATCTCTTCGCCTTCATACAGCGTCAAGTCGGCCGGCATGATGCGCACTTCGGTGACGAGCCGCTGCGTCATCGCTCCCTCATAGACGTTCACTCCGATCGTCTTCTTCTTCGTGCCGCCGGCCTTGTCGTTGGCCGTGGCCGTAATCTCAGCTTTACCGACGGCGAGGGCTGTGACTTCGCCCGTTGTAGGGTTTACCAAAGCGATGTCCGGAAGGTTGGACGACCACGTGACACTCTTGTCGGCTACATTTTCAGGTAGCACGGTGGCCGTGAGGCGTGCCGAAGCGCTTACTTGCAGGTCGAGCACACCGGGCGCGATGTCTACAGATGCGGGGTGTGGGATGACGACGGACGGCTTCGTCTTGGCTTTAAGCACCCATGGATAGTCGGTGTGCTTGCCTGT
>CALHPT010000336.1 GCA_938036405.1 uncultured Tannerella sp. | reverse complement strand
CAATGGAACGTATCAACCCCGAATGGATAGAGAGCGCGCTGAAAACGCAGAGCGAAAGCGACAGCTCGCAGAAATGGCTGCCAACGCCTGCGCCAAAGCCGATGCCCTTAACGCAGCGCGTTTTGGAAACCCGTAAGCGGTACGGCGATTCGCAGGCTTTCCTGAAGCAGCTTAATCCAGACACGCAGCCGCTGGCCGTGCGCCACCCCGAGCGTGCCTATATGGGCACGGCTCCCACGCTGGCCGTCGTCCGAGCCGCATACACGGAAGAGGTGGCCGAATTGTGGCTGATGGCGCAGGTCGAAAACATGAACGATTTCTGCGGGGTCAGCCGCAAGATGACCCTGCCGCAGATGCAGGAGCTGGCTCGCATGATGCTGGCCGAGGTACCCTACCTGAAGACGTCCGAGCTGTTGCTGTTCTTCCATCGCTTCAAGGCGGGGCATTACGGCGAGTTCTTCGGCGTGGTAGACCCTCAGCGGGTGCTGTCCGGCCTGCAAACCTTCCTCAGCGACCGCCGCTCGGAGCTGGATCGCTATCAGCGTGAAGAGGCAGCCCGACGGCGCGACGCCGCCCGTGAGACTTCCTCGGACCGCGCCATCACCTATGCCGAATACTGCCAAATGAAAGTGGCCGAAGCCGCCGACGCCATCCGTCGGCAAGCTGAAGCCCAAACCGCATAACACCCCAAGGCATGAAAATGACCACCGACCACCGGCAAAAGACCGGTGCCTATTATACCCCACGGCCGTGGACCGAATTGGCTGTGCGATACCTCCGAGGGGTATTCCCGGAGTTCGACCGGTGCATCTTCTACGATCCGGCCGCCGGTGAAGGCGCACTGCTCGAGGCGCTGCCGGCGCACGTGGAGAAATACGCCACCACATTAGAACCCGATGACGTGGACATCCTGCGCGCAAAGGGTTTTACCGCATGGCCGTTCGACTTCCTGCACGGAGACACGGATCATTTGCCAAAGGTGCTCTTCGATGCTGCGCAGATGGGTCGCTTGGTGATCTTCACCAACCCTCCCTTCGTCTCCGTTACCAACGGCCTGCTGCGAGAGGCGTATTGCACAAACAATGCAGCCGCGCTCTTCGTCTACCGCGCCTTCGAGGGGCTCGGAGCGCAGGTCTATGCCGGCTTCAACAAGGCGGATCTCTGGATGGCGCCCATGCTGGGGCGTTTCCGCGGAGACATGGTAGTGGATTACTGCATGGAGATCCCCGCCGCCTTTGTCACGCCGTCTTACACGTGGCCGGGGCTGAGCGGGCGCTGGCCGCTCCTGTTCAACATCCTCGTTCCCACCTACAGCCAGATCCGAGGCGGATTCCGTCGCCACAAGGGAGAGGCCTGTAACACGCACTGCTTCCGCTCCTACGACGCGCCCGGCTTTTTTATCCCGGCCGACGTCTATGAGCAATATCCAGAAACAGCCCAAACTGCATAACCCACAACAAGCACACACGTCACAATGAGAAAGAAAATTTACATCAGCAATGCCCTCAGAGGCTTGCCGAACAATATCCTCAAGCCACTCTATGCCAACATCACCAACAGATTGGCACAAAAGGGATACGATGTCAGCTACCCCGTTGGTGAGATGGGAGCCGCATTCTTGAAATACACAATCCCACCTGATTGCGATGGACTTTATCCGTTCAACGGCTGGGAGTGGTCATATACAGGGCAGTCTGAAATGCAAGAAGCCAGAGAAAGAAGTCTGCTACTTTTTGACACGGACACTTTCGAGGAGATACCGCCCTTCAAAATATCCGGGAAGAGGGTCTTTATCAGCGGTGGAGTAGAGACTATGAACGATTCTTGGCAAATCGCGGGTTCAAGTCAGTATTTAAGGGAGTGGGGATTCGAGCCTGTGCATATCGGGCTATGCAAATTGCCTTTTCCACCGGAGGTTACCGTTCAGGAATACATGAAACTCCACATGGATATACTACGAGGGTGCGACGGCGTTTTGCTGGTTACCGGATACGACCATTCGCCTATCTCGTTGCGAGAGCAGGAAGAAGCGCGAAAGGCTGACATTCCGATCTACAAATCGAGAGCGGAAATTAAGCAGGTCGCAGAGCAATACTCCCGCGAATGGTACGATAAACATCCCACCCCTACCTCGAAATGATCATCTACATCAGCGGCCGGATCACCGGCCTGCCTTACCCTATCGCCGTCAAACGCTT
>CALHPT010000335.1 GCA_938036405.1 uncultured Tannerella sp. | reverse complement strand
AGGCTCCGATGGGTGTCCTCCATCGCGAGAAGTCCCTTTCGTAGGCTCCGATGGGTGTCCTCCACTGCGAAGAGTCCTAATCGTAGGCTCCGATGGGTGTCCTCCATCGCGAGAAGTCCCTTTCGTAGGCTCCGATGGGAACTCTCTCCCAAAAGTCGTTTGAATATGCGATGTGTTTTTTAGGTGTTCCCGTTGTAGGGGCGCAAAAGCATACGCCCCCCGAACGTCCCCAGCGAGGACGAATAGGCAAAGGCGGCGCGTTTTCCCTATTCGAAAAATATACGGTGCCCCCATGTGGATCGTTCGGCCCCATTCGGGTCCGCCTTGTGGGCGTATTCGATACGCCCCTACCCTGCCGGCAGGAGAGGACTTCAAAACGCGATGCGTTTTTGAGAATCACGTATGGAACGGGTATTCGTTAAGACAAAAAAAGGGCACCCCCGCGGTGGGGATGCCCTTCATCGTCCGACCGGACGAGATGTTTTTGATGTTTACTTGTTTGACGGATACAATTCGTTAACTATCATATCCAGAACAGGTCCGCGAGCGTCAACTCGGAGGATCTTACCCTCGGCGTCTACCAAGAAGCAGGCGGGGACACCCATAATGCCATACACCTTGTTGGCCATTCCCTGGAATCCGTCAGGGCAGCGCAACTGCGTCCACGATGGTTTTTCTTGATCGAGAGCCTTCTTCCACGCCGCGTCGTCGTCATCGACCGAGAGGCTAACGATGTGGAGGGCGGGATACTTCTCAACGATCTGTTTCAGGTGTGGGATCTCTGCGCGACAGGGTGAACACCACGAAGCCCAGAACACCACGAGCGTATTACCCTCTTTCGGGAGCACGGAATGCAGAGAGGCCGTTTTGCCATCAGGGGTGGCGAACTCCGCATCGGGAATGACGGAGCCCAGAGCCATGTTTTTCTTCGTCGTCAGCTGCTGCATCAGCATGTCAAAGCGCGGTTTGCCCTTCCACGACGGCTCCAACACCTTGATGATCTCGTCCACGTCCGCTGCCGTGAGGTCGTCGGCGTAAGCAAGTATGCTGGCTTGGTCAAGTGCGACGATCGAGGCGGCGTTTTTGCGGATAAAGTCCATCCGAGCGGTGTTGCACTCCTTGCGGAGGCCTTCAATCTCGCCCTGCATGCGGACCGCCTCGGCGATCATGGAGTCGGTGCGCTGCTCTGCGGCATAGTACACCTCGGCTTGCTTCTCTCCCAGCTCGCTCAGGCGGTTCTCCTTGTCGGCCATCTGCGCATTGAGCTGCTCATTGAGCTCCTGCGTGGGTGAGCCTGTGATGACTGGGTTAACCGTCTTACGCCCGGGGATGTAGAAGAGTGTGGGCATGGTGGCGATGTCAGCCGTGAAGGTCATGGGTGCGTTTTCGACGTAGAAAGCATAAGCTAACGTGCGCTCCTGTTCGGGGAGCGAGGCGTCGGCCAGATCTATCGTCATCTGGAACATGGCTGGCTCGTCCACTTTGCCTTTCAGCTGGAACTTACCATCCTTCACTACGGCGCTGTCAACGACTGTCATCGTCTGATCAGCCGCATCGAAGATCTTAACTACGGCATTCTCGGCGTTACCACTCAATTTGCCGTCAATCACAAAGCCATCTGAGGCTTGCTGTTTGCATGCCATCGCGAATAAGGCAATGACTGCGAGTAATAGGTACTTTTTCATCTCTTGTTTATGTAGAAATTAAACGTCGGTTCATGGGGGTGACCCTCTGGAGGGGACTCTTTCGGGCGTCGGGTCAATATCCGGGGTTCTGCTTTAACTCCCGATTTCCGCCGAGTGCCTTGCGGGGGATCGGGAGGAGGAGGTGCCGATCGGATTTGACGTAATAGGGCGCGATGGGGTAATTGTCCCACGCGTGATAGCGGACAAGGTCGAACCACTCCTCACTGTTCTCGGTGACGAATTCCATCCACTTGTGGCGGAGGATCATCTCCAAGAGGCGAGTCTCCGGAATGGCGTCCACGTAGGCCGTCGTATATCCGGCGCGGTCGATGCAGAGGATATCTTTCAGGGCGCTACGTGCAGCGGTGGGGTTGCCCAGGCGTGCCTCGGCCTCAGCGATGAGGTAGTACATCTCGGCCAGACGGATGTAGTAATGCGAATCCTGTTTGGTGCCCGCCTGCCCTTCGATGATGGGGTATTTATTGTTTACGATGTCCGGCCGCTCGGGATCGAGATCCCTGTATATGGCGACGAAGCGCTTGTCTTGCACGCTATCCGAAGGCGCCACGGCGGCGGCTAGCTTACTGGTGACGGGGCCGGCCGTCGAACGGTTCCAGACTCCGTCGCTGTAAAGCTCATCGGGAGCCATCGCGTAGACGGCGAAGAGCATTTCCTTCGAGAGGAAACTGTTCGTGAAGAGTTGCTTGAAATCGTCCTCCAAGGCATAACCGGCAGCGGGTGCTTCTGCGATCACTTCGCGTGCCAAGGTAGCGGCGGCGGAAAACTCCTTCATGTAAAGCTTCACGCGGGCCTTGATCGCTTTGGCGGTGAGTTGACTCATGCGATAATGGGTATTCGTCGCGGGTGCTTTGGCGATGGCCTCGTCCAGATCGGAGAGGATCGCGCGGTAGCTGTCCTCCACAGAGGCCCGGGGCAGGGCCATGTTGCCTTTGATGGAGCGATTGTCGGGATAGAGCACGATGCCGTAAGCGGACGTGCGGTCGTAGAACTCGCCATACTGACGCAGCAGCATGAGGCGGGCCAGCGCACGCGAACATTTCACCTCGCCCACGATCTCCTTTCGTCGCGCGTCGGTCAAAGACTGGATGGCGGCGGTGGATTCCAGGTGCTCAAGGGTCGCCGTGGCGTTCTGCACGACGAAGTAGAGGTTGATGTAATTATTTTCCACGCCGACGTTGTCGTCCGTCACCTCGTTTTCGGCAAAGCCTTCGATTCCGGCAATGTTCACTTCGTTTTCTGCCCCGGTGAGGGCACCGAGCAGGTGGCGCATCCACCCGATGTGGTAGGTGCGCCAAGAGAGATAGACGCCGTTCAGTGCGGCTTCGGCCGATTTGGCGTCGGTGATCACGTTGTTGTCCGTCAGCTTGTGCTCGGGCTCGATCTTGTCTAAGCTACCAACCAACTCGCAGGCCGTGAAGGCCAAGGTGAGGCAGAGACCTATGATATAATGTGTCGTTTTCATTTCTGTATAGTTGAGGATGTGTGGAAATTAGAATTGTAGGTGTACGCCCAAAGCGACGGTGCGGCTCAGCGGATACGGATCGGCGTCGTTGCCTTGGCCGCGGTGTATGCCGGAGCCCACGAGCTCAGGATCCAGTCCGGGCCAGGCCGTGATGGTGAACAAGTTGGTGACCATCGCGAAGACGGATGCACTCTGTACCCCCACGACGCGCAAGGCCGCCTTGGGGAGTCGATACGTCAGGGTCACGTTCTTCATCCGCAAGTAGGAGGTGGAGTAAAGCATGCGGTCGTTGAACTTCGAATTGTAGCTGCTGTACTGTCCGTAGACGAGTCGGGGGAAAGGTGCGTCGCGGCGTTCCGTAGTCCAAGTGCGATTGAATGTCTCGCGGGT
>CALHPT010000334.1 GCA_938036405.1 uncultured Tannerella sp. | reverse complement strand
CACGCCGCGCGAATAGCCCTCGTTGCGGCCGTCGACGACGACGAGCTTGAGGTGGTTCGTCTCCACCCACCCCACGGCGGTGCGCGGCTGCTGGCCCTGGATGGAGTGGTTGCCGACGTTCGTGTCCACCTCGACCTGGTCGATGCCGGAGAGCACCTTGGAGCCGTTGACCAGCGCCGGCCCGAAGGACAGCGTGTTCCACACCCCCGCGTCCAGAAGCGTCTGGGCCTTGGTGGTGGTCTCGTCGTAGACCTCCACGCGCCCGTCGCTGTAGAAGGCCATGCCGTCGCGCGTGCCGCTGTCGCGGTAGATGACGCCGTTGCGGATGAGGATGCCGTCGCTGCGGAAGCCGTAGTAGTCGCCGTTGATGGCCAGGATCGCGTCGTGCTCGGAGGCCATCGCGCTGGGCTTGGCGACGATGTTGGTGCCGTAGGAGTTGTTGGCGAAGGCGCTGCGCAGGTCGGTGGCGTTGGTGAGCTTGACGTCGGCCACGTAGTAGGTGACGGTGTCGCTGCCCGAGCCGGTGGAGACCTGCTGGATCTCGATGCTTGTGTTGGACGAGGAGTAGGAGCTGTCCCCGACCGTCACGTTCGTGGCCGGGGTCGCCGAGGCGGCGGCGTTCTGCGCCTTGGCCTCCAGAGCGGTGACGTCGTTGACCTCGACATGGTCGATGACGAAGCGGTTGAGCGCCCAGGCGCTGGTGCCGGTGGCGGCCAGACCCAGGACGGCGGCGCCGCCCAGGAGGAAGCGGCGGCGCGGGTGCTTGCTGGACTTCGAGGAGCGGTCGTGCCGGCCGGAGTCGTGGTCCTGGCCGGACTGGGGCGACTCGGGCGGGCTGAGGGTGTCGGAGCTGTGCATGACTCAACCGTGTCGGCCCCGTGTATGCCAGACGTAGGTTGACCTTGTGGGTCTTCTGTGAAGCCGCAGCCGGTGGAACGACGCTGAGAATGCCGCCGCGTCAGGTGTCAATACCCCCGGAGGGTGAGAGTCCTGCGTAGAGATGGTCCCGGATGTGCTTCAGCGAGGCTGGGACTGGGCCTATGGTGAGGGTGGTCGCCGTCCTTGTCATGACGTTCAACAGGAAGATATCAGTATGTTGTCTGCTCGAAACCTCAAAATTCTCCGGCTGGTCGCGGGGCTGCTCGCGATCATCTCTGCGGTTATGAATTTCGCCCAGGGGAACAGGACGGTTGCGGTCGTCTTCATTGGTGTCGGAGTCATTTTTCTGGCCCAGGTGGCGTCATCGTCATCTGACGGCGGTGGTCGCCGTCCTCCGTCGGGCTCATGAGTGCCGTCGGGCCTCACTGCAGCAGTCGCATCCGTTCCGCTCGACCCGCGGCGACTCGGCGCGAGCGGCAACACTGTGCCAACCTCCATGCATCCATCATGGTACTTGTATGACCTTACTAAAATTAGATCGTCTAACTTGGCAAATTAACTGAGGTAGCCCTAAGGTCCTGGGTGATTCGTCCCGCTCTCGCGTCACCGAAGGACTTCTATGCGCCGTCGTACCCTGCTCATGGCCCTCCCACTGACCGCCGTCCTCGCCAGCTGTGGGGTCGCCTCCCGTGCCGGCAAGGGCTCCAGCACCTCCTCGGGTACCTCCAACGGCGGCTTCGAGGTCACCGACATCGTCGGCCGCAAGGTCACCTTCAGCGCCCAGCCCAAGAGGATCGTCCTGAGCGAGTCCCGCCACGTCTACTCCCTGGCCTTCCTCAACAAGACCAACCCCATCGACAAGGTGGTCGCCTGGGGCGAGGACCTTCAGAAGGCCGCCCCCGACTTCTACGAGAAGATCCTCTCCGTCGCCCCCAAGGCCGCCGAGCTGCCGAAGATCGGCAACATCGCCAAGGACGGCCTGCCCATCGAGACCCTGGTGAGCCACAAGCCCGACGTCTTCATCATGACCCTGGACGCCTACAACTCCGCCAAGGAGAAGGGCTACCTCGAGAAGCTGGACGGCCAGAAGATCACCTATGTCGTCACCGACTTCCGCCGCGACCCGGTCAAGAACACCGTCCCCTCGGTCACCCTCATGGGCGCCGTCTTCGACAAGCGCAAGGAGGCCGAGGCCTTCGTCTCCTTCTACAAGAAGCAGGTCGACCCCATCGTCGCGAAGGTGAAGTCCCTGACCTCCAAGCCCACCACCTTCCTGTGGCGCGGCCCGGGCGTCAACGACCCCGGCTCCACCTACTCCACCGCGAACCTCGGCGCGATCGTCACCGCCACCGGCGGCACCAACATCGCCGACAGCCTCCTGTCCGGCGAGGAGGGCACGCTCACCCTCGAGAAGATCATTGAGTCCAACCCCAAGAACATCATCGCCACCGGTGGCGAGTGGCAGAAGCAGAAGATCAAGGACACCGCCCAGACCAGCTACGTCCACCTCGGCTACAAGGCCGATGAGGCCTCCGCCAAGGCCAGCCTGGAGCAGCTGAAGAACCAGCCCGGCTACGACCAGATCCAGGCCTTCACCGACCGGCACGTCTACGGCATCTACCACCAGTTCTACGACGCCCCCTACAACTTCATCGCCTACCTCACCTTCGCCAAGTGGCAGAACCCCGAGGCCTTCTCCGACGTCGACCCCGCCAAGGTCTGGAAGGACTTCCACGAGCAGTACATGCCCTGGAAGGCCGAGGGCGTCTTCTTCACCTCCATCTGATGGGAGCGAGTTCCAAGGCCTCTGCCGACGACGCCGCAGCCGGGGCCGACAGTGCGTCGTCGGCCTACGCCTCCTACCGCCGTCGGACCTTTCGACGCATCGCGATGCTGACGGGGCTGACCTCCTTGCTCCTGGCCGTCTTCCTCATGGCCCTCATGGTGGGGCCGCTGGGGTTCAGCCCGGCCCAGGTGCTCGGCGCGATCTTCTACGCCGACTACGACCCGTGGGTCGCCAACATCGTCATCAACCTGCGCCTGCCCCCGGCGCTCCTGGCGGTCCTGGTGGGCGGAGCACTGTCCCTGGCCGGCGTCCAGATGCAGACGATCCTCGACAACCCGCTGGCCGAGCCCTTCACCCTGGGGATCTCGGCGGCCTCCGCCCTGGGGGCGGCGCTGGCCATCGTCACGGGCCTCGTGCTGCCTGTGGCCACCGGCGCCACCCTGCCGATCGTGGCGATGACGGCGGGACTGGCGGCCTCCCTCACCATCGCGATGGTCTCGAGGCTGCCCTCGGTGACCAAGGAGATGACGATCCTGCTGGGCATCGCCCTGGTCTTCAGCTGCCAGGCGCTCCTGGCGCTCGTGCAGTACCGGGCCTCCACCGAGAGCCTCCAGCAGATCGTCTTCTGGTCGATGGGCTCCCTCATGCGCGCCACCTGGCCGGCCGTGGCCACCGTCTCGGCGGCCCTGCTCGTGGCCACGCCCGTCTTCTGGGTCAACGGCTGGCGGCTGACCGCCATCACCCTGGGGGAGGCTCGCGCCGCTGCCATGGGCATCAACGTTGCGCGTGTGCGCTCCTGGACCCTGGTCGGGGTGGCGCTGCTGGCCGCCCTGTCCGTGGCCTTCGTCGGGATCATCGGATTCGTGGGGCTCGTGGGGCCGCACATGGCCCGCGGCCTGGTGGGGGAGGACCAGCGCTTCCTCGTGCCCGCCTCCATCCTGTGCGGCGCCACCCTGCTGACCGCCGCCCACGCCGCCAGCCAGGTCATCGTGCCGGGTGTCGCCGTGCCCGTCGGCATCCTGACCGCCCTGGTGGGTGTGCCGGTGTTCCTCGCCATCATCTTCGGACGCCAGCGCTCGGCGGTCAGGAGCGGTTCATGAGCCTCATCCTGAACGGCCTCACCTTCTCCTACGGCAGGCGGGCCGTCCTCAAGGGCGTCGACGCCACCTGGGAGACCGGCCAGACGGTCGGGCTGCTCGGCCCCAACGGCGCCGGCAAGACAACGACCTTCTATATGACCGTCGGGCTGGTCACCCCCAACCAAGGTCGCATCTTCCTCGACGAGACCGAGATCACCGACTACCCCGTCTACAAGCGCGCCCGCCTCGGCATCGGCTATCTGGCTCAGGAGGCCTCCATCTTTCGCAAGATGACCGTCGAGGACAACATCCGCGCCGTGCTCGAGATGACCGACCGCCCCAAGGATTATCAGCAAGCCAAGACCGAAAGCCTCATCGAGGAGTTCGGCCTACAGAAGGTCCGCAAGAACCTCGGCGACCGACTCTCCGGCGGCGAACGACGGCGCGCTGAGATCGCCCGTTGCCTGGCCATCGACCCGAAGTTCATCATGCTCGACGAACCCTTCGCCGGCGTCGATCCCATCGCCGTGCAAGACATTCAGACCATCGTGGCCCGCCTCAAGCATAAGAACATCGGCATCCTTATCACCGATCACAACGTTCACGAGACGCTCAGCATCACCGATCGCGCCTACTTGCTCTTCGAAGGCAAGGTGCTTTTTCAAGGCACCGCCGAGGAGCTCGCCGCCAACGAAATCGTCCGCGAAAAGTACCTCGGCCGCGACTTTGAGCTGCGCAAGAAAAACCTGTAATCCGAGGCAACGCACAAAACGGCCTATCCCCCTTGCAAACTTTCCTACATTTGCCCGCGTTTCAACGCACTACACACCCTACTACACTCAGAGACACCTACACATGCGACGCATCTTCCTCATCGGCTACATGGGCGCAGGCAAGACGACCTTGGGTAAGGCCCTGGCCGACCTCACCGGATTGTCCTTCCTCGACCTGGACCTCTTTATTGAAGGGCGTTATCGCAAAACCATCCGACAGATTTTTGATGAAGAAGGCGAAGACGCCTTCCGCGAAATAGAACGGAGAGCACTCCACGAAGTCGCCGAGTTTGAGGACGTCATCCTCTCCACCGGCGGCGGCACACCCTGCTTCTTCGACAACATGACGTACATGAACAGCGTCGGCACGACCGTCTACCTCCAAGCCTCACCCGAGGCACTGACCGAGCGCATCTCGCTCTGCAAGCATAGCCGGCCCGCGGTGCGCCACCTCGATGGCGAGGCCCTCGCCGCCTTCGTGCGCGACGCCCTCACGCGCCGCACCCCCTTCTACGAACGCGCCCACCTCACCTTCGACGTGGAGCGTCTCGCCACCGACAACGATACGAACGATGCGGCCCATCGGCTGCAACAACTCCTATACGGCAACGGGGAGCGCCGCTAAACTCCTCCCCAACCCACTCTTATTTGATTTAGGTTTCACAGTATAGTTTTTTTATCATGACAGAGCTAACCAAAGTAACGACTCTGGATCACGTCGTGATCCGCTTTTCGGGAGATAGCGGCGACGGTATGCAGCTTACCGGCACGATCTTCTCCAATCTGTCAGCCGTTTTCGGGAACGACATTTCCACCTTTCCCGACTACCCGGCCGAAATTCGCGCGCCGCAAGGAACACTCAGCGGCATCTCCGGCTTTCAGATCCATCTGGGCACAAAGAAGGTCTACACCCCCGGTGACAAGGCCGATGTGCTCGTGGCTATGAATCCAGCCGCGCTCAAGGTCAACGTCAAGAATCTGCGCAAAGGCTCCATCGTCATCATCGACACGGACTCCTTCACCAAGCGCGACCTCGACAAGGCCGAATTCAAGACCGACGACCCGATCGAGGAGCTCGGACTCACGGACAAGGTGCAAGTCGTACCCGCCCCCATCTCCACCATGGTGCGCGACGGACTGGCAGAGTATGGCCTCGACAACAAGTCCGCCCTGCGTTGCAAGAACATGTTCACCCTCGGCCTCGTCTGCTGGCTCTTCGACCGCCCGCTCGACCACGCCATGACGATGCTCCAGACCAAGTTTGCCAAGAAGCCAGACATCGCCAAGGCCAACATCAAGGCCCTGACCGACGGCTACAACTACGGCAACAATATCCACGCCTCCGTCTCCACTTACCGCATCGAAGGATCGAAGAAGGAACCGGGCATCTACAAGGACGTGAGCGGAAACAACGCCACCTCCTACGGCCTCATCGCCGCCGCCGAGAAGTCCGGCTTGCAACTCTTCCTCGGTAGCTACCCCATCACGCCTGCTACCGACATCCTGCACGAGCTCTCGAAGTACAAGAACCTCGGTGTGATCACCGTGCAGGCCGAAGACGAGATCGCCGGTATCTGTACCTCCATCGGAGCCTCCTTCGCCGGCTGCCTGAGTGCCACCTCAACGTCCGGCCCGGGTCTGGCACTGAAGAGTGAAGCCATCGGTCTGGCCGTTATCGCGGAGCTTCCGCTCGTCATCATCGATGTACAGCGCGGCGGTCCCTCGACGGGTATGCCGACGAAGAGCGAACAGACCGACCTCATGCAGGCCCTCTACGGACGTAACGGCGAGAGCCCCCTTGTGGTCTTAGCCGCCACCACCCCGACGGACTGCTTCGACATGGCCTTCTGGGCCGCCAAGTTGGCCGTGGAGCACATGACGCCCGTCATCCTCCTCACCGACGCCTTCATCGCTAACGGATCAGCCGCATGGCGCATTCCGGATTACATGAACGACTTCCCCGACATTAAGCCGAACTACGTCTCGAACTATCACGGTGAGGCTGTTTGGAAGCCTTACCGCCGAAACAAGGAGAGCTTCGTCCGCTACTGGGCTACGCCCGGCATGGAGGGCTTTGCACACCGCATCGGCGGACTCGAGAAGGACTACGATACCAGCGCCATCTCTACCGACCCGAAGAACCACCAGAAGATGGTGGAGACACGTCAGGCCAAGATTGATAAGATCGCTGACTTCATCCCCGAGGTGGAAGTCAAGGGCGATAAGGACGACGCCGAACTGCTGATCGTAGGCTGGGGCGGCACCTCTGGCCACCTGCATGAAGTGATGGATACCATGCGCCGCAACGGCCAAAAGGTGGCCTTGGCACACTTCCGCTTCATCAACCCCCTGCCCAAGAACACGGCCGAGGTGCTGAAGCGTTACCCGAAGGTGGTCGTGGCAGAGCAAAACAATGGTCAGTTTGCCAACTACCTGCGCAGCAAGATCGACGACTTCACGCCGTATCGATTCAACCGCGTCAAGGGTCAGCCCTTCATCGTTTCGCGACTCGTCGAAGAATTTACCCACATCATTGAGGAGGAGAAATAATTATGAATGCAACAGATATAACCTACAGCCCCAAAGACTATAAGAGCGATCAATACGTCCGCTGGTGCCCCGGATGTGGCGACCACGCCGTGCTCAGCTGCCTGCATAAAGCGATGGCCGAAATCGGCACCTCGCCCGACAATATGGCCGTCATCTCCGGCATCGGCTGCTCCTCGCGCCTGCCGTACTACATGAACACTTACGGCTTCCACACCATCCACGGCCGCGGCGCCGCCATCGCTACCGGTGTCAAGACGGCTCGTCCCGACATCAGCGTATGGCTCGTCACCGGCGACGGCGACTGCCTCGCCATCGGTGGTAACCACTTCATCCACGCCATACGTCGCAACGTAGACCTGAACGTCGTGTTGATGAACAACAAGATCTACGGCCTCACCAAGGGACAGTACTCCCCGACGTCCGACCGCGGCTTCGTCTCCAAGAGCTCGCCCTACGGCACGGTGGAAGATCCTTTCGTCCCGGCCGAGCTGACCCTCGGCGCACGCGGCAACTTCTTCGCCCGTGGCATCGATACGGATGCGGCCAACCTGACGGCCATCTTCGCTGCATCGGCTCGCCACCGTGGCGCTGCCGTGACGGAGGTGCTCGTGAACTGCGTCATCTTCAACAACGGCACCCACACGGGTATCACGGACCGCGAGGTGCGTGCCGAACGTTCCATCTTCCTCCGCCACGGCGAGAAGATGATCTTCGGTAAGAATCGTGACAAAGGCATCGTGCTCGACGGACTGAAGCTGAAGGCTGTCACCATCGGTGAAGACGGCTACACGATGGACGACATCTTGGTGCACGACGCCCACGAGCGCGACAACACGCTTCACCTCATGCTGGCCATGATGAGTGGCGACCTGCCCGTGGCCCTCGGTATCATTCGCGACGTGGACGCCCCAACCTACGACGAGTCTGTGCACCAGCAGATCGCCGAAGTGAAGGCGAAGAAGAAAGCCCACTCCCTGCGCGACATGTTGCTCTCTGGCGACACTTGGGAGGTGAAGTAACCCCCACGCACGCGGTCGCACGATAGCTCGTGCGTGCACAAAAAAGAAAGCCCCGCCGATCGGATTCGGTGGGGCTTTTTTCATTCTCCATCAGCTTTCATACTTGCCGATGCACGTTCTCGCCTTAACCCATGGTAAAGCTGATTTCCACAGCTTCGACTGGCGTCGGAGATCTATAATCAGGATTTCAACGAATTCAATGGGTAACGCTACTTCGACTACGACTCGCTACAGAATCAGTTCTTTCCATGAATGAAAAGACGATCTTTTCGATTCCCCGTGTACTCATGTGCATGGCGTCGTAGAAATCGGTTTTGTCACAATGGCTTTTGGCCGGATCGAACGTGCCGATTACCTGTAGTTGATGTGCTGCAGCAAACTCGGGAATGAAGTCCATCGCAGTCTTCATACACCGGTATTCTTTTAAGGTCGTCAGTCTTTTATAGGTGTATGGATGATAGCTGCTGTTGAGGATCAACATGTCGCAGCCGTTCCTTCTGATATAGCTGATCAGTCGTTCTAATTCCTCGATTTTTTGTTGAGATAGACTGTTATAATGATCCCACCCTTTATAGTGGTAGAGCATACCCGATCTGTCTATCTCCTTTTGAGGCTGATTCCGAAACGTCTCATTATAACTCAAAGAACCGTCTGTGTGAATCGTGTTGCCCCGATTGTCGTAATGTTCCGTGTTGTATAACGAACTGCCCTCTTTTGTGATCAGATGTTGGATTGCTTTTTGAAAATACGAGGGTGAAAGGACATTCATTTTCCGATCGAGCTTGCTGAAGAAACTCTCGATCACTTTTAGGGTGGAAATGCCGTCACCT
>CALHPT010000333.1 GCA_938036405.1 uncultured Tannerella sp. | reverse complement strand
TCCTCTTGAAAACTATATCTATAGCCTATGATAGAATATATTTATCTCTATTCTAAGTTTCACCATCTATGAAAACTTCATTTCATATAAAATACACTTCACATATGCTATGACTTATCGACTAGATATAAAGGCACATACTCATAGTCTATAAAAATAGATCTCCGACTGATTATTTATTATCACAGCATATGAAAATCACGTTTCCCATAAAAAATGCTCATCTCACAGCCATATAGGGCTTCGACGGGCAACAATCGGCTGTCGGAAGCGCAGCTGTCATTTTGACGGAATGCAAAGCCCCGCCTACATATGAAGACGGGGCTTTGTTGTTAAGAGATCGGCCGACTGGAAGGCGAAACGCTCCCTTTGTGACAAAAAAGAAGGAGCCACACCTCACGAGCGGCCCCTTCTTCTCACTTAAACTGAAATCTTGTATGCCTGAGAAGGTCCAGTTATTTAGTCTACGTTCAGCGTGACGCGCTTGAAAGCGGTTACGGTGAGCGTCTTGCTCTGCTGCTGCAGATATTGCTGCACGGTCAATTTGGCATCCTTGACGTACTCCTGCTGCAGGAGAGTGTTCTCTTTGAAATACTTCTGCAAGGCACCTTCGGCAATGCGATCGATCAAGTTCTCAGGCTTACCAGCCTGACGGGCCTTGTCGCGAGCCACCTCGCGCTCCGTGTCGAGCACATGGGCGGGCACTTCTTCCGGCGTCACGGCTACGGGGTTCATGGCTGCCACCTGCATAGCGATCTCGCGGGCCACGTGGTGATCCACAGGCTCATTGAACGCTACAATTGCGGCGAGCTTGTTGCCCGGATGGATATAAGAAACGGTGGCTGCGCCTTCGACGAACTCGTAGAATCCGAGTTCCATCTTCTCGCCGGTCACACCGATGCGATCCGTGATGTGGTTTTCCACCGTGCGCCCTTCGCTCAGTGTAGCTGCGAGGAGGGTCTCTTTCGTGGCGGGCTTACCGGCCATGGCTGCGTTCAGGATATCCTGCGTGAGCGCCACAAAGTCTGCGTTCTTGGCCACAAAGTCGGTCTCGCATTTCAGGGCGACGATGGCTGCGAATCCGCCTTCCTCAGCTGCGAGTACACAGCCCTCGGCTGCTTCGCGGTCGGAACGTTTGGCGGCCACGGCCTGACCCTTCTTGCGGATGATCTCCATCGCCTTTTCAAAGTCGTTGTTGGCTTCTTCCAAAGCCTTTTTGCAATCCATCATCCCGGCTCCACTCATCTTGCGGAGGTGGGTGATATCTGCCATTGTTACTGCCATATTGCTATGATTCTCCTTGGTTATTTATGGGATTCGTTATTCTTGGGGATTGCTGTCCTCTGCGACCGGGGCCTCAGCCTCTGCTGCGGAGCGTGTCTCGTCGTCGCGGCGGGGGCGACGGGCGTTTGACTTGGCGCGGCGGTCGCGGCGGGGAGTGTCGTCTCCGGCTTCTTCTTCAGCGGCGTGATTACGCTCGTCTTCTTCCTTATCACGCGCCTTGCTCTCCTGCAAGCCTTCGTTGATGGCCTCGCAGACGGTGCCGACGATGAGTTCGACGGACTTGGTGGCGTCGTCGTTAGCGGGGATGACGAAATCGATGTCGTTCGGATCAGAATTGGTGTCGACGATGGCGAAGACGGGGATGCCGAGGCGTCTTGCTTCGCGTACGGCGATGTGCTCCTTGAGTACGTCTACGACGAAGAGCGCGGAGGGCAATCGGTTGAGGTCGGCGATGGATCCGAGCATCTTCTCGAGCTTGGCGCGCTGGCGGGTGATTTGGAGTTTCTCTCGCTTGGACAGGTTATCAAACGTGCCGTCCTTACTCATCTTGTCGATGGTGGACATTTTCTTGATGGCCTTGCGGATAGTGGGGAAGTTGGTAAGCATACCTCCGGGCCAACGCTCAATAACGTAGGGCATGCCTACGGCGGCGGCCTTTTCGGCTACGATCTGCTTAGCCTGCTTCTTGGTGGCAACGAAAAGGATGCGCCCCCTCGCGGCTGCGATGTTCTTGAGGGCATCAGCGGCCTCGTCCACCTTGGCAGCTGTTTTATACAGATCGATGATGTGAATACCGTTGCGCTCCATGAAGATATACGGAGCCATGGCAGGGTTCCACTTCCTTTTTAAGTGTCCGAAGTGTACGCCTGCTTCTAATAACTGTTCGAAACTAAGTCTTGACATTTGTTGGGTTGTTATGATCGTTTACATTCTCTGTTCGTAGGATCAATCGTGCGGTAGTCTCTGTCTGCCTCTCAGCATGCATTGGCTGAGAATCCGCATGATTTAGATACTAAACGTCTTATCTCTTTCCGGGGATGAAAGTCAAACGTCTCTCTGAATGGGTGTATATAAAGGTATACATCAACGTTTGCTGAACTGGAAGCGCTTGCGTGCTTTGGGACGTCCCGGTTTCTTACGCTCCACCTCACGGGGGTCACGAGTGACGAATCCTTCGGCCTTCAGTGCCGGCTTCGACTCGGGATTGATTTTGATCAATGCACGAGTGATGGCCAAACGGGCTGCTTCAGATTGTCCTTTGAACCCTCCACCTACGAGGTTCAGTTTGATGTCGTACTGTTCGGCCACGCTGAGTGTGTTCAGTGGCTGCTTAACGACGAACTGCAGGATAGAGGAGGGGAAATAGTCGGCCAGTTCGCGGCGATTAACTGTGATCTTGCCTGTTCCTTCGCTGATGTACACGCGTGCGATGGCGGCTTTACGCCTTCCGATTGCATTTACTGTTTCCATGAAATCTTCAGTTGAGTGAATTAATATCTATCGACTTGGGTTGTTGCGCCTCATGCTTGTGTTCGGTGCCGGCATATACATAGAGGTTGCCGAGCAGCTTGTCGCCCAAACGATTCTTGGGCAGCATGCCTTTCACTACTTTACGGAAGAGGCGATCCTCCCCCTTGGCCATAAGGCGTGCGGGAGTTATCTCGCGCTGTCCGCCGGGATATCCGGTGTAACTCAAATAAACGCGATCGTTCCATTTGTTGCCGGTCAAAACGACTTTGTCGGCATTGATAACGATAACGTTATCTCCACAATCAACGTGCGGAGTAAAGTTGGGTTTGTACTTGCCTCGGAGCAACTTAGCGATCTTAGAGCACAAGCGTCCCAACGTTTGGCCGTCTGCATCAACGACCACCCATTCTTTGTTTACGGTTGCTTTGTTCGCAGAAATGGTCTTGTAACTTAACGTATCCACTGCTATACCTTTAATTAGAAAATCTACAATTATGCCTTTTTCGTCCGCCTCCTGATCCTCCCGGACACTGGGGTGAGCATTCAACAAGACGTTAAAGACGAATCATTTAACACGTTTGATAATAATCGGGTCGCAAAAGTAGACCTTTTCGCCACATACGCAATTTGGGTAATGCCTCGCAGAACCTGCATGGATACCCGAGAGATAGACACAAAAAATCCGGAAACGAACCTTGGAGAGTCCTTTTCCGGATGTAAAAATCGAGGAAAGTGCAAACAGCTTAAAGCAGCGCCTCCATTTTGGCGATGAAGGCGTTCTTCTGTCCGGCGCCGACTTGCTTGTCGACCACCTGTCCGTCCTTGAAGAAGAGGACGGTGGGGATGTTACGGATACCGTATTCGGCCACGACGGTATCGTTTTCGTCTACGTTGACCTTACCAACGGTGATGCGGCCGGCGTATTCTTCGGCCAGCTCATCGATGATGGGGCCTACCATACGGCAGGGGCCACACCATTCTGCCCAAAAGTCAAGTACTACCGGCTGGCCGGCTGCTAACACTTCCTTGTAGTTTGCATCTGATACGTTTACTACTGACATGATTGATTCTGTTTTTTGATGTTGAATTATGATTGATTGATGATGAAGTCCATGCTGCCTGACTCGCGTATAAAGTCGACAAGCTCCTCGGTAACGTGGATGCGGACGTCGTGGGAATACAAATTCAGTGCCACATGATCGCGACCGAGGACATTGAAGCTGATCTGCGTCTTCCCAGGGTTGCTATTCACGATGGCTGACAGCTCGCTGATGATTTTTTCATTCAGGGAGTCGACGGGAACATTGATGCGGATCGATTGTACGAGACTGTCCTTGACGTCTTGCAGGAGGCGGATGGAACCGATGCGAAAGTCCAACTCCGTCTCTTTCCAGCGCCGAGGCTGCACGGTAGCATTGACGAAAAGGTAAAGCCCTTCGCGACCGTACTTGCTGAAGTTGATGTAGTCATCGCCAAAGAGTGGGATCTCACCACTTCCGGAAAGGTCTTCGATGCGGATGATTCCGTAAGGCTTACCGTTCTTCGTGAGACCTTCACGATAGCCGGTGACGATTCCGCCGAGGGTCAACTGACGCCCCTGAAAGCTCTCCCATTCGCGATTATCAACATCCTGCATGGTCATATTGCAGACGTGATTGAGGATGATACGATACTCGTCCAGTGGGTGTGCAGAGAGATAGATTCCGACCAAGTCCTTCTCGCGATTGAGACGCTCTAAGGCGCTCCAAGCGTCGACTTTGGGAACCTCTGGACGGGCTATCTGTACAGTGTCGTCGGCTCCAAAGAGGGAGAAAGAGCTCGACTGTCGATCGAGCTTGAACTTGTTACCGTAGCGCAGGAGGACGTCAGCAAAAGTCTCCTTGCGATCGTTCTCCGCAAAGAAGGGTTCTCGGTCGATGCCGAGGCTATCGAAAGCACCGCAGGTTGCCAGCGTCTCGAGTGTCTTCTTATTGCAGGCCATAGAAGGCACTCGCTCCACAAAGTCGTAGATATCCTTGTACGGTCCGTTCTTCTTGCGTTCCTCAAGCACTGCCAATGCAGCACTTTCGCCCATTCCCTTGACTGCCACCAGTCCGAAACGAATGTCACCTTTGCTATTGACGCCAAACTTGCGATGCGACTCGTTCACATCTGGCCCCAAGACACGGATCTTCATCGTCCGACATTCGTCCATGGCCTTCGTAATTTCCTTGATGTTCGACAAGTTTCGACTGAGTACAGCCGCCATAAATTCCGACGGATAGTGGGCTTTGAGGTAAGCCGTTTGGTAAGCCAACCAAGAGTAACATGTGGCGTGACTCTTATTGAAGGCGTAGGAGGCGAACTTCTCCCATTCGCCCCAGATCTTTTCCAGCGTCTTGCGATCGTGACCGTTGCGGGCGCCCCCCTCCAGAAACTTCTCTTTCAGCTCCATCATCTTATCGATGAGTTTCTTTCCCATCGCCTTGCGGAGGGTATCACTTTGTCCGCGTGTAAAGCCTGCCAGGAGGCGCGAGAGGAGCATGACCTGCTCTTGATAAACGGTGATGCCGTACGTATTCTTTAGGTAGCGCTCCATCTCAGGGATGTCGTAACGGATCTCCTCACGCCCTTGCTTGCGGGCGATAAAGGCGGGGATGTGATCCATCGGACCGGGGCGATAGAGCGCATTCATGGCGATGAGATCCTCAAACTCCGTTGGCTGCAGCTCCTTGAGATACTTCTGCATGCCGGCCGACTCGAACTGGAACGTAGCCACAGTACGCCCCTCACAGAAGAGGTCGTACGTCGCTTTGTCATCGATCGGGATATGGTCGATGTCCACCACCTCGCCCGTCGTTTGACGGATGTTTTCGATCGCCTCCTTGATGATCGAGAGCGTCTTGAGACCGAGGAAGTCCATCTTGATCAGGCCCGTTTCTTCGATCACAGAGCCCTCATATTGCGTCACGAGCAACGTCTCTTTGGTCTCCTTATCCTCGGCTGTGGCCACGGGCACGATGTCCGAGATGTCCTGCCGACCGATGATCACACCACAGGCATGCACGCCGGTGTTGCGGACATTTCCCTCGAGCTTCTGCGCGTATTTCAACGTGTCGCGCAGGATGGGATTCGAGCTGTTGGCAGCTTCTTTCAGTTCTGGCACTGCCTCAATGGCAGTTTTTAGCGAGTTTACGCGGTCAGGGACCAGCTTTGCCAGCCGATTTGACTCCCGAAGTGGCAGTTGCTCCACACGCGCCACGTCTTTAATGGCCATTTTGGCAGCCATCGTACCATAAGTGATGATGTGCGCCACATGATCCTGCCCGTATTTCTCCGTTACCCACTTGAGCACATCGCTGCGCCCATCGTCGTCGAAGTCGATATCGATATCAGGCATAGAGATACGATCCGGGTTGAGGAAACGCTCGAACAGCAGATCGTACTTGATCGGGTCGATGTCCGTAATGCCCAGACAATAGGCCACGACCGATCCAGCGGCCGATCCACGCCCGGGGCCTACGGATACGCCCATCCGACGTGCCGCCGCGATGAAGTCTTGCACGATGAGGAAGTAGCCCGGGAAACCCATCTTCTTGATCGTGTTCAGCTCGAAATCGATGCGGTCGCGGGCTTCGTCCGAGATCACACCGCCGTAGCGATTGAACTCGCGGGCCCGCTCGAAGGTGAGGTAGCGCAGGTAGTCAGCTTCGAACTTGATGCGGATCACCTTTTCGTAACCACCGAGGCGCAGGTAATTGTCCGACGTCACACGCCCCTCGGCGTCCGTGTCGTTGAACTCATCCATGAGATCCTTGGCGGTGTATTTGGCCCGATAATCCTCTTCCGAACCGAAGCTTGGATCGATCTGAAAGAAGGGCATCAGTGCAGGCGAGTCGATGGAGTACATCTCCACCTTATCAGCGATCTCTATGGTGTTGCGCAGGGCCTCGGGCACGTCGGCGAAGATGGCGTTCATCTCGGCCGTCGTCTTGATCCACTCCTGCTTGGAGTAGCGCATGCGGGTGGGATCGTTGACCTCCTTGCCGGTGCTGAGGCAGACCAATCGCTCGTGGGCATCGGCATCGTCCTCGTTCACGAAGTGCGCATCGTTCGTGGCGATCAGCTTCACGTCGTACTTCCGGGCCAGCTCTATCAGCACCCTGTTCACCTCCACTTGCTTGGGATACGTCGTCGTGTCTGCGTCCGCGGCATGCGTCTCGTGACGTTGCAACTCGAGGTAAAAGTCCTCACCGAAGAGGTTCTTGAACCACAGCAGAGACTCCTCCGCCTTATCCTGTCGGCCGGCCATGATCAGCTGCGGAATCTCGCCCCCGAGGCAGGCTGAGGAGACGATCAGCCCCTCGTGATAGCGCTCCAGCAGCTCCTTATCGATGCGCGGATTGCGGTAAAAGCCCTCCGTCCACGACAGCGAGACGAGCTTGATGAGGTTCTTGTAACCCGTAAAGTTCTTTGCCAACACCACGAGATGCCACCCGCCGAGGTCCTCCTTATCCTCCTTCCGGAAGCGGCCATTGCGCGCGCAGTAACACTCACAGCCGATGATGGGCTTAAAGAGGCTCTGGCGACAGGTGCTGATCTTCTCCGAGAGTTTGCGTATGCGCTCCGTCTCCTCGTCCGTCGGATGCTCCTTCTCGCTGAGCGTGCGCAGCTCCTTCTCGCAGTCCTTGATGGTGGCGGTGTACTTGCTGTTCTTCTTCTTGACCTTGTTGTAAAACTCCTTGACGCCAAACATGTTTCCATGATCGGTCAAGGCGATGGCGGGCATGCCGTCGCGCTGCGCTTTATCGATCAGCGCATCGATGGACGACTGGCCGTCGAGCAGCGAGTATTGCGAATGAACGTGGAGGTGGACAAAGGGTTCCATATAATAAATGTAGTAGGGGATAGGGGCAAAGCGGCGCCAAAGAACGGGCCTTTTCAGCATACCCAGCCATACTCGGCAGCCGCTCAGGTATCCCGGCTAAACGGGCTGGCGCCCCTGACGGCGTAATCTTCTTTTGCTTCTTTTCTTCCATCAAGGGGAAAAAGAAGGAAAGGGACAAAAAGAAGAGAAGCCCCCCGCCTTGAGAGATCAATAGAATCTGTATCCGAACGAGAGCGCCACGCTGTTTTGATAGACCTGCGACTCGAAGGGGTGCTTCTGGCGCAACTTGTCGATGAAGCCCGTGCGACCGTAGACGGAGAAGAAGACGCTCCGATACTCCACGTAAAGCCCCGCGCCTGCGCCCACGTCGAAGCGGCGGAAGTCGCGACTGATCCACTCGTGACGCTCGCGCTCGCGGGTGGAAACAGAGGCAAAGGGACCGGCCGTGAGGCCCAGCTGCCAGTCGGAAAAACGGATCTTATAGACCAGGTTCACGGGCAGGCGCAGGGAATAGTAGTTGCTCTCGTGGCGGCCGGTGACCATCAGATCGTTGTAGAGATAGAAGTAATCGTACGATCCACCCTCGCTCGCGATGGCCAGCTCCGGAACAATCGAAAAGCGCTGTGAGAGCGGGATGTCGAGCAGTCCTGCGGCCTCGAATCCGACGCGTCCGCCGAAGGTGACTTCCTCGTCGACGATCTGCGTGAGCTGATTGTATGACAGGCCGAGGCGCAGCCCCGGGATGATCTTAGCTTGTGCGGCGCAGGCCCAAAACCCGGCCAGGAAAAGAAGGAAATACTTTTTCATCGTGGTCTTTTATTCGCTTGAATCATATAGCAAAAGTAGAGCTTTCACGAAACCGCACCGCAAACAGTCCCGCCATTCTCAGCCATCCCCGCCCCGCTTTACAAAGGTTCCACAGCATTTTTACCATGCTTTCGGAAACTTCCGAAAGTACTTCACACACTGCATAAGCCTCTCGGAACTTTCCGAAAGCACTCTACACACCGCACAGGTCGCTCGGAACTTTCCGAAAGTACTCTACACACTGCACAAGTCGCTCGGAACTTTCCGAAAGTACTTTACACACTGTACAAACCTCTCGGAACTTTCCGAAAGTACTCTACACACTGCAAAAGTCTTTCGGAACTTTCCGAAAGCACTCTACACACTGCATAGGCCTCTCGGAACTTTCCGAAAGTACTTTACACACTGCACAAGTCTTTCGGAACTTTCCGAAAGCACTTTACACGCTGCACAAGTCTTTCGGAACTTTCCGAAAGTACTTTAC
>CALHPT010000332.1 GCA_938036405.1 uncultured Tannerella sp. | reverse complement strand
AAATACCCCTCGGAACGGTATTAAATACCCCTCGGAACGGTATTAAATACCCCTCAGAACGTATATAAATACCCCTCAGGAAGGTATTAAATACCCAAAAGGTAAAAACGGAGACATCTTTGTGGCCACTATGGCCATAGGAATCTTTCCGGAATGGCAGATCATCACTATTAGTTTTTAGTTCACATAGCCCTCATGCTTAAATCGCTTCACATACGAAACTTTGTGCTCATCGACCGACTGGACATCACCTTCGATCAAGGCTTCTCTGTCATCACCGGTGAGACAGGCGCCGGTAAGTCAATCATTCTCGGCGCCCTCGCACTCGTCTTGGGCGGTCGTGCTGATGCAAAAAGCACCCGCGCAGGGGCCGATAAGTGCATTATCGAGGCCGAATTTGACGTCTCGACCTATGGCCTCGAGCAGTTTTTCCAAGAAAACGACCTCGAATACGATGCCACCTCCTGCCTGCTCCGTCGCGAGCTGAGCGCAGCCGGCAAGTCGCGCGCCTTCATCAATGATTCGCCCGTTTCGCTGGCCACGGTCAAGGCGCTTGGTGATCATCTCATTGACATTCACTCCCAGCACCAGAATCTACTCCTGGCCGACACGCGTTTTCAGCTTAAGGTGGTCGATATCATGGCGCAAACCTCAGATTTACTGCGCGCCTACACCGAGCAATTCCAAGCTTACCGCGACGCAGAGAGCCGGCTCGACGAGCTAAAGGCTGCCGCCGAGAGTAATAATCAGAACGAGGACTATCTCCGCTTCCAAGTCGATGAATTGACGGCCGCGCGCCTGAAGGCGGGTGAACAATCCGAGCTCGAAGAGGAGCTGAAAACGCTCTCGCATGCTGAAGAGATCAAAGAAGCCCTCTATCGCACCGCGGGCATGCTGGGCGACGACGATGCGGGGATCTTGACCCGCCTGAATGAGGCGCTCACGCTCATGGAGGGGATCAAGAACTACCTGCCGGGGGCTGCCGATTACGCCGAACGGATCCGTACCGCCCGGATTGATCTTGAAGATCTGCACACAGACATTGACCACCTCAAGGAGGATGTCGATTTCGACCCCGAGCGCATGACGCACGTCAATGATCGCCTGAATATCATCTACAATTTGCAGCGCAAACACCGTGTGGATTCCGTCGAGGCGCTCATCAGCCTTCAGGCCGACTTTGCGGCCCGTCTCGCGGCCATCGAGTCGTTCGACGAACGTCTGGCAGCCCTCACACGCGAGCGCGACGAGGCCTATCAGGCCGTGCTGACTGGCGCCGCGGCGCTCACGAAGAGCCGCACCGAGGCGGCCGCTGGTATCGAGCAAGAAATAGCGGACCGGATGCGTACGCTGGGAGTCCCCAACACGCGTTTTCAGATCGAGCTTACGCCGCGCGCCCGTCCCGCGGCGGACGGTATGGACGAGGTGGCCTTCCTCTTCTCGGCCAACAAGAACGAACCCCTCAGTCCGGTGGCACAGACCGCTTCGGGCGGAGAAATTTCGCGCCTCATGCTCTGTATCAAGGCCATGATCGCGGGATTTGCGGCCTTGCCTGCCATTATATTCGACGAAATCGATACCGGAGTCTCCGGCGACATATCGGATCGTATGGCCGACATCATGCAGACCCTCGGACAGCGCATGCAAGTCATCACCATCACGCACCAGCCCCAGATCGCAGCCAAGGGATCGGCTCATTACTACGTTTATAAGGAGGACACCGCCGATCGCACCTTGACTCGCATTCGCCCGTTAACCCCGGACGAGCGCGTCGGTGAGATCGCGCGCATGCTTAGCGGCGCCTCACTCACGGATGCAGCCATCGCCAACGCACGAGAGCTTCTCGACATGAAGTAAGCATTTCCCAGCCTACCTATCCACCAGATACTACTTCCCTATTATTTCCGACAAAATGACCGACAACCATATCATCTTCGGCACTCGCGCCGTCATGGAGGCCCTGCAAGCCGGGCGAGACATCGATAAAATTCTTATCAAGAAGGACCGACAGAGTAATGAACTGATTAGCGAGCTCCGCACCATGCTCCGCGGCAGGCTAATCCCCGTGCAACATGTGCCCGTGGAGCGCCTCAACCGGATCACCCGAAAAAACCATCAAGGCGTCATCGCATTCGTCTCTGAAATCACTTACCAACGGCTCGAAGACATCATCCCCATGGTGTATGAGCTGGGACGCGACCCCTTTATCGTTTTGCTCGACGGGGTGACCGACGTCCGCAACTTCGGAGCCATCGCGCGCACATGTGAATGTGTCGGCGTCGACGCGCTTGTGATCCCGACCGAGGGGAGCGCCTCCGCCACTGCAGACGCGATGAAGGCGTCGGCCGGAGCACTCAACGTCGTCCCGGTTTGTCGGGAGCGCAACCTGCATAGCGCCCTCCGATTCCTGCGCGATAGTGGCGTGCGCCTGGTGGCTGCCACCGAAAAAGCGTCCACAACGTACACCGACATTACGTATGCGGGTCCCACGGCGATTGTGATGGGCGCCGAGGATACGGGGGTTGCTCCCGCGCACCTCAAACTGTGCGACGAGTGGGTGAGTATCCCGCAACGCGGCACCATAGCCTCCCTGAACGTCTCGGTGGCCGCCGGTGTCCTCCTCTACGAGGCCCTGCGCCAGCGCGGATAGGCGTCTTTCACACACAAAAACGGCAAGTCCTGCCTGCAACGACCTAGGAACTCAAACCCCAAGGCCCTGCAGGCAGGACTTACCATTTTTAGCTCGCATTTACTTACCCGTCGCGGCCTCACTGACCGGCGCGTTGCCGTAATTGAGGGCAATCACGCGGGGGTAATAGGCTAAAGTGGCACCAAAGAAGGTGACGTAGATCATCTTCTCCTTCGTGTCGATGGCGTAGATATTGAACGTATTGTTCTGGGTTCCGCGCTTAAAGCGTTCGATGGGCGACACGGGGTTCTTCTCCGACGGCGACATGTTGTTCGCCACCAGCACCTGCTGCTTGGGCAGCGCTCGGTTGATATTCGGAACCCACGAGACCTCGTAATTCAAATACGTATGAACATGGCCTCCCATATAGCAGATGAATTCCCCCGGCACCTGAGTGAAATCAGCATCAACCGTGAGCGTGTCCCCGGGGACGATTTTATTCGGGTATCGCTTCTCGAGGTGGGTCTTACTGCGGAAGGCTTCGATGATTTCTGGGATCATGTACCACGAATAAACGTGCTCGTTGGCGATGTACCGGCGTGCCTCAGCATTGTCTGACGGGAGCGAATGGTGCATCAGTACGATCACACTGTGTCTGCTCGTCATTCCTTGCCTTAGCGCCACATTGGTGAACCACGCAATCTGGCGTGGCGAGTATGCCGCCTTTTGCTGGGTGTTAATCGCGTCGTCGGTACGATCCAGCTCGTCAAGCGCGATGATTCTGATCCGTCCGCCACGACCATCCGGCATGTCGGTGTAGTAATAGTTGCTGCGCCCATCGGTATACACGGGATAATTGATCCTTGCGGTGACGGCAGAGTAGAAGTCCTCCTGTGTGATCCACTCTGCGGCGTTGGGATTGATCATGTTCCCGTCGTGATTGCCAGTGCAAACGAAAGAGGGGACATGATTGCTGTTGAAATAATGGGTCGCGAAAGCATTCATATACTCCATGGCGGTCTGTCGAGTAGTCTTCGCCATATTCGAAATGAAGTCGCCCGTCGCGACCATCGCATTCACTTTGACCGGAGGCCGGTTGACAAAATTGACGGCCTCAATCAGATTCTCCGGATGGCGCCAGAAGTTGTTGCTAGACCAATTTGAGAGGTGCGCGTCGGAAATGTGCACTATGACAAACCGATTTTCTTGCATCATATCCACCGCCATACCCGAGAGAAGTCTTGCGCTATTTTGCCGATTCAACTCGTAATAGTTGCCTGGTGCTGCATCCTCGGTTTTATCCTCGCAGCCCGACATGAGCCCTGCAAATAACATACAGGACAGTATCATCCATTTGATGTTCATTTGTTTAGTTTGTTTTTCTATCCCGACACCGTTGTTTCCGTGTGCGAGAGTCGTTCGTTCGTTTTCATTTATCGCGTAGTGTGATGATTCTTGTGGGCACGTCGCTGCATCGGCAGTCTGCCCCCAAGCTCAGTGATCCGGATCCGCATCCCCTGAGGACCATTTTCGGCGCGCAAAAATAGACTGGGCTCACGAAGTAAAAAGCCAAAAATCGCTACATGATGGCCTCGCTCCTCGTGTGCCATTTTGTCGCTTCGATCCGAACCTCTCGCTAAGGGACGCGAAGTCCTCATCTGTCCTTTTTTTGAGGTTTACATGTCGTGATAGTTCGATCATCATGTGGCACGACGGCGTCTCAACGACCATTTTGGTCCCATCGTGCGACACGACGGCGTCTCAACGGCCATTTTGGTCCCATCGTGCGACACGACGGCGTCTCAATGGTCATTTTGGCCCCATCATGCGACACGACGGCGTCTCAATGGTCATTTTGGTCCCATCATGCGACACGACGGCGTCTCAACGGTCATTTTGGTCCCATCATGCGACACGACGGCGTCTCAACGGTCATTTTGGTCTCGTCCCGTGGCGGGACGGCATCTCAATGGCCATTCATGTTGCAGGCATTTCCGGTTTACCCCTTACGCTTGGTGCGGGTACGTTTCGAGGTGGATTTTTTGGCCTTGGACGACTTGGCCTTTGTCGCTTTCGCCTTCGACGGGGCCGACTTGGCTTTTGACTTCGTCGATTTCGCTTTCTGTCGGGCCGACTTAGCCTTTGACTTTGCCGCTTTCGTCTTCGATGGGGCTGCCTGATCGGGCGTGGCCTTCGTCCCAACGGGTGCGACAGCCTTCACATCGTTCTTCTTGGGTGATGCTTTGTCGGTCGAAGACTCCGCGGTAGGGTAATACTTATGGAGGATGCGATCGAAGGTGCCATCGGCGTGCATGCGGGCAAACCAAGCGTTAATACTATCGCGCAGAGCAGGCGAAGTCTTGCGGACAGCCCAAGCATGGAGCTGCGTGAAACCGATGTCGGTATTGATGTCAATTTCAGGATAAAGCTCAAGGGCAGCAGTGGCCACACGCCGATCACATACGGTGTAATCGATGTCGCCGGCCGCAACCATTGCGATTAATTGCTCAGACGAATAGAGCGGCTCCTCTACAATGCCGAAAGTATCGGCCATCTCGCGTCGCAGATTCTCCAAACGCAGAATGGCCGGGGATTCACGAGGTACAACGATCGTGTGCCCCACAAGATCGAGCTGGTTACGGAGTAGTCGGGCCGTATCACGTCGCTGCACGAGCACCTGCCGGTCTGTCAGGATAGGATCTGTAAAGAGATAGTCAGCCTTCAGCTCGTTCGTGGTAGGCAAGTTACGGGCGACGATATCATAATGCCCGTCACGGAGCCCTTCGAAGCTCTTTTCGAGGCTCATCTCAAAGTGTATCTCCATCTCGACGCCGGCATACCCGGCTATGGCACGGCTCAACTCGTATTGGAAGCCTTGCAGAACGGTGTCATCTGGGGCCACATAGCTCCCAGGCCGGTCGTATTCAGCTACAAAGCGAAGGATGCCCTCGCGACGGATGGCATCATAATCGCGCACCGTCTCCGTGCGCTTATTCATGGCGCGAAAGACCCCAATGAGGCCCATCGTGCCTACGGCTACAACGAGTAGTCCGACGTAGACTTGAAGCATTTTGCGAGTTTTCATTTTCTATGGACGGTTGCGGGGGTGAAATACAAAAAGAATGGGTCGTATGGGGTGCGCGCCCTCTGCACGCCTCAATTGTTGAAGGTCACGGCAATGCCAAGCTTGATGACCATCGGATTGAGCGGGTAATGGGGCATGGAGAAGTAGCGCGGATCGACGAAGAGGCGGCTGAGATTATAGGCCATAACGAAAAAGCGCGCCTGACGGAGGTGAAAATTGGCGTACGCGTTGATGAGGGGGTAATTGCCCACTTTGATTTCGGTCTGATTCTGGAACTGCTGGGTTGCTGGCTCGTAATAAGGAGCATGATAGGCAGTGAAATACCGAACGTCAGCGCCAAGCTGGAGAGTCAGAACGCGCACGGGGCGAATGACGACGTAGGCGTTGGAGTAAAGTGCCAATCGGGGCAATGGCAC
Source organism: uncultured Tannerella sp. (assembly GCA_938036405.1). Lineage (GTDB taxonomy): Bacteria > Bacteroidota > Bacteroidia > Bacteroidales > Tannerellaceae > Tannerella. The sequence continues at coordinate 336 of CALHPT010000332.1, read as the reverse complement.
AATGTTATCGTGGCTGGTAGCCTGATAAACAATCTCGTTATCCCGTCCGAAGGCACGGTAACGGAAGTCTTGGCGAAGTCGTGCTGTGACAATCTGGAGGCTACTGGTGTGCTGAGCCGGCCGACCGTCAGTAGCGAAGTAGACATAGTTCGTGACATTCTCCACACCGGCAGAAATACGCGTACGCGTCTGCTCCCACTCGGCCGTACCGCCTACATAGAGACGTTGCGTGTTGCGCAAATCATTGTCCCACATGAAGTATCGACTGTGAAAGTGGCGCTGGTAGAAGGGTGCACGGAGATTTCGGAATGCACCCTCTGCACGGATTGACGCTTC
>CALHPT010000331.1 GCA_938036405.1 uncultured Tannerella sp. | reverse complement strand
TATACTGTATATCGAGGCCATGCAAGCCTGTTTGAAGCTGATATACTGTATATCGAGGCCATGATGTTTGGGCTGATATACTGTATATCGAGAGCCCAAACTTCCCTGCCCCGTCCCACGGCAGCGCCGGCGAAAGTAGAAAGATTCGGCTGCCCGCCTACCCCGGGTGCAATCATTCGGCCTACATGTACCCGGCAAACTTGGCTGGCGTCCGCAGACGCCCAAACTTCCCTGCCTCGGCAGAGGCCGTCCGCAGACGCCCCTTAACTTTGCCACCGTGACTCCTAAGGGCGGGTCACACACTATCGTATTATTCACATCAAGAAACAAGAGAGAGTCATGAAGAAGTTACTTACGCTTTTACTGTTCCCCCTGCTGATGGCGGCCTGCACGAAAGGCGGCGGCAGCGAGGATGTCGTCACGCCGAAGGAGCCTCAGACTACCAAGGCGAACAACCCGAATCAAGGTGGATCCCCGAGCGATCTGCCCCTAAGAGGCATTATCATAACGGCCCACTTGGATCTGCGACTCTTGGACATGCAGGGGAACGACCGCCTGAACCCCGCCTCGCCCGGGGCCGTCGATCTGTCCAAGATCAAGGTCTACTATGTGATCGACGGGAAGGAGAAGCTCTTCTACCGCGGCAATCTGACCGCGGCCAGAGGCTACCTCGTGCACGCCCCCGAAGGCGCCGGTGAGCGCTACTATTCCCTGAGGCTTTTCTTCAACATCGAGTCGAAAGAGGAGGTGACGACAACCATCGTCGAGTGGGGCGATGGCCATCGCGACGTGTTCAAGGTGGCATTTATCCGCAAGGAGAACAGGATCAGTCAGCGGAGCATTTGGCTGAACGACTCGCTGATCTTTGATCTTCAGAAGAAGATCTTCATCACCGATGACATCTTCGATATCAAGCGCTAAGCGCTGCCACCGATAAGAGGTATAAGACCAAGAGAGGCGTCGGGAGGGAGACCCAGCAGTGGTCCGCCCCCCCGGCGCCTCTCTCATTTGTCTGCCCCCCCCGAAGGATTATTGCCCCTCGAGGGCCATGACGGCGGCTTCGAAGGCGTCGCGGTCGCCGGCATACTTGGCGCGGGCCTTGCTGCGGTAGTTGTAGATGGTGGTCACGGAGTAGCCGAGGAAGTCGGCGATGCGTGTGCTGTCCGTGATGCCGATTCGGATCAGGGCGAAGATGCGCAGCTCGGTGGTGAGCCCTTCGCCGGGCCGCGGGGTGATGCGGTCGGCGGGGTTGAGCAGGGCGTTGAAGTCGTCCACGAAGCGGGGGAAGAGGCCGAGGAAGGTGCGGTCGAACTCGGCGTAGAATTCGCGACGCTCGTCGGCGATCAGCTCCGTGGAGCGGACCAGGCGCAGCAGCTCGTCCGTCCGGCCGTTGGTGGCGAGCTTCATCAGTCGGCGGCGGTAGTTGTCGAGCTTGTCGATGTAGATGGAGCAGCGGTTGATGTACTGCGCGATGTATTCCTCCTTGATGGCGTTGGCCTCGCGGAGGGTGCGGTTGACGGCTTGCAGGGCGTCGTTGGTGGCCAGTAGGCGGTCGTTGGCGTCGGAGAGGGCGCGGCGGGCCTCGCGGAGGCGTCGCATCTGTCGGCGGACATGCAGCAGGGTGAGGACAAGGCTCACCGTCAGCAGCGCCGTGCCGACGAGCAGCAGCATGATGGTGCGCTGCTTGCGGTCGCTACGGATGCGGTAGGCGCGGTCGATGACGGGGAAGATCTCGGCCGCCTCCACGATGCGTGCCCGGGCGTTGCAGGCGCCGGCGTCCTCCAAGGCGCACTTCATGTAGTCGTAGGCGCGATCGATGTCGCCGTCCTCGTAGAGCAGGAAGGCCAGTTGGCGCAGCGAGATGTATTCGCGGACGGCGAGTCGGAGGTCGGCCTCGGCCGATCGGGCCAGGTAACGCTTCTGCCGCTCGCGGTCGCCCATCCGCCCGTAGGCGTCGGCCAGGGTGTAGGCCAGGAAACGCATCACGGCGGGGTTGCTGCACGTGTCGGCCACGGGCGCCAGCAGTCGCACGGCCTCGGCCGACTCTCCGTGGGCGATGCACTGGTCGGCGCGGATGATGCGGTGGTTGATGTCTGCCGCGGGGATGACGGCGAGGAGCGAGTCGCGGTAATGATCGGCCTCACGGAGGTAGGCGCGGCGCTCGTTGTCGGTCAGGGCGTAGCCGGCCATGTGGCCGTAGAGGGTGCGGAAGTGGTGGTAGTAGCCCTGGACGAGGTCGGCCGGGATGTCGCCGCGCGGGATCTGCTCGAGCACCTCCAGCGCTTCCTTATACATGCCCGCGATGGTGAGTGCGCCGGCGCGGTTAAGTCGGGCGTCGATGCGGAACCGTGGGTCGGCGAGGTGCGTGAGGAGGCGTTCTTTTTCACGGATACACGTCAGGGCGGAGTCCGTCTGATAGGCCACATAAGCCTCGTAGAGTCGGCTACAGAGCGCGAAGCGTGCGGCGTCGGACGTGGCAGCGTCGAATCGGCGCCGTAGGCTGTCGATCGTGCGTTCCTTTTCCGCGCGGAAGGTCGGCCGACGTCGGATCGCCTCGTCCAGCGCACGGAGCGCGTCGCGACTGTCGGCCCTCAGACCGCCGGCGCAACACACCCCGATGATGATGTATAAACAGATGCGTAAATCCCTTTGCATGGATCTCTTCTCCTCTCTATCTCTGATCTATGGCTCTGATTTTCGCGGTAAAGGTAGAGGCTCCATATAAAAACGAAGCCAGGCACCTATGGAGACAACTCGCATGTACCCGGCCTTAGTCTTTAGTCACCCTTCCTGTACCCGGCCAACTTCGCCGGCGTCCGCAGACGCCCGCCGGCGTCCGTAGACGCCCGCTGCCCCCGCAGGGGCCGTCCGCAGATGCCCTCAGACGCTCGCCCAGAAGATCGTGTCCGTGTGCGCCACACGTTTCTCGGGCGGAGGCAGCTGCATATAGTCGCCGTAGAGCTGGGCGAGGTAAGCGTCGGGATGGGCGACGCCACTCAGCGTCATACCCTCGAAGGCGTAGTCCACCGGCGCACCGAAGACGTCGGCGGGGAAGATCTCCCGCGCCCGCCAATGGCCGAAATAGTTGATGCAACGCTCGCGGCCTTCGGTGCTGTGGCGCAGGATGCAGCGGTCGATATGCGCGATCAGTGTGTCTGTGCGGAAGGGGAGGCGCTTCAGGGTGTCGGCGATGAGGCGCTTCAGGCCGCGTCGGGGCGAGGCGTCGAGCTGCTTGTAGTCCTTGACGAAGAGCAGGAGGTAGACGTAGGCGGCAAAGGGACGGGTGAGGCACCCCGGCCGTGGGCCGCGGTCGAGCGGGAAGAGGTCGATGTTGACGCCCGTGTCGGTCGTCTCCCATGCACCGCGGATGCAGGTGCGCGTATCGACCACCTTCAGGTAGTTGATCTTGTTGGGCGAGTTGTGGTAGGTGTGCAGTCGGTAGGGTGTGCCGCGTAGGGCGTCGGTGAGCAGGTGGGTGAGGCGGTCGAAGTGGTCGCGGGGGATACCGAAATCCATGTCGTCGTCCCAGGGGATAAATCCGCCGTGACGGACAGCGCCGAGCATGGTGCCGCCGAGCATGTAGTAAGGGATGGCGTTCTCTCGGCAGACGCGGTCGAGGATGGCGGCCATGTCGAGCAGCAAGCGGTGGCATTCGTGGATGTCGATAGCTCTCATGGGCGGTGGGGCGATGGATTGGTTATGCAGCGGTTGTAAAACGCGATCAGCCGCGGGTAGTAATTCTCCGTGTTGAAGTGCTCGCGGGCGAAGGCGAGTGCAGCGTGTTGCATGGCGGCATATTCGTTGGCAGAGAGCTGTGCGGCAGCGGCCAACTTCACGCGGAGATCGTCGGCGTTACGACTTTCGAAGCGGAATCCGGTGACGCCCTCGGGTACGATCTCGGGGATGCCGCCGATGTGGGCACCGATGACAGGTGTGCCGATGGCGTAAGCCTCGATGATGCTCATCGGGTTGTTCTCGTAGCACTCCGACGGCACGACGATGAAGCGCGCATTCCGTACCAATGTGGCCAGTGGCTCGCCCGTTTGGTAGCCGCAAAACTCTACGTTGCTCAGCCCGTGCTCCGCTGCGTAACGCTTTAGCTCGGCCTCCTGCGGACCCGTGCCGGCCACCTTCAGCCGAAGGTTCGGCAGGCCATTCATAGCCTCCACTAACGTACGGATGCCCTTCTCGCTGGACAGTCGGCCCATGAATAGGAAATACGGCTCACCCTGCTTCTGACACGGCGCGGAGGCGATCTCCGGCGCACTGTTGTAGAGCACTATGTTCGGCTTTTCGCGCAGTGCAGACATGTAGGTATCGTGTTTCTTCTTCGTGAATTGGCTGACGTAGATGAAGCCGTCGATCAGCTTCGAGGGGTTGAAAAAGGCGTTGCGGAAATACTGCTCGGCGGCCATCACGCCGCTCATGATCCAGTTGTTTTTTGCGCACTTATGCAGGAAGCATTTGTAGAAATGCCGGCCCTGGCAACGCTCGCAGATCTGTCCGCGGCCGTCGCGAAAGACGTAGGCGGGGCAGACGACACGGAAGTCGTGTGCAGTCAGCACGGCGGGCACGCCGTGGCGTCGCAAGACAGGCAGGATGGACGCTGTGATCTGTCCCCAGATGAGGTGGATGTGGGCGATGTCGGGGCGCTCGTCGCGCAGCAGTTGGTCGAGCTTGTCGGCCGCCTCGAAGTGGTAGAAGTAATTGACGAGGTTCTTGACTTGGCGGAACACTCCGCGGCGCGTCTCTTTCGATTCCGGGAAATAGCGTTCGAAGGGGGAGGGGAGGTTGCGCTTCCATTTGAGGCAGAAATAGACCACGTCGTGGCCGTGCTGCTGGAGTTGTCGCCCGGTGTTGAAGCAGACCGTCTCGGCGCCGCCATGGTTGTAATTGTAGACGTCGATCAAGAGCACCTTCATCCGTTCAAGCGATTGTTATCGGGGTGAGAGCTGGGGCCGGTAGCAACTTGCATCCCGCTTCGGATGTCGGACATCAGCAGCCCGAGGAGCATCATAATAAATAGCCCGCGGTTATGCGTAATGGTGGCGTCGGATGTGCTTTCGATGGCGAAAAAGAAGATGATCAGTAAGACGAGTACCGACTCCTTTTTCATCCCAACCCGATAGGCCTTCATAGCCTGTGACCCCAGATAAATCCAGAAGGAGAAAAAGAGCGCTACGCCGACGAAACCGAATTGGGCCAAGGCCGGGTAATACGTGTCGGCAACGAATTTGGGCGACGACTCTGTGAGGCCATACATGTGATCCATGCCGAAGCGGTTGTAGAGCTTGGAGTAGTAGACGCCCGAGGCGTAGGTGCCGTATGAGGCGAAGCCGGAGCCGAAGGGGATGTATTGTAGGAAGATGGGGATGGAGTAGTAGTAGAGCGCCATGCGGGCGTAGAGATCCTCCTCCGATCGTCCGCCGCCGAAGCCGCCCGTGATGAAATAGAGCTCGATCTTATCCTTAGCCACATAGGCCGTTGCTGCCAGCGCCAAGAGTAAAAAGAAGGTGTTGCGCAGGTCGAGCCGCATGCGGAACGAGCGGTTCATGTAGATCAGCATCAGTGTCGATAGAGCCAGGAAGCCGAACAGCTTCGAGCGACCCGAGAAGAGTCCGACGGCCAGGAGGCAGACATAGACGAACTTATCCCTCGGCGTGAAGTCGCTACAATAAAGGTAGATCATAGCCAGGATGGTGGCCGATGTGGCTAAGCGCGATTCGTGGCCGAAGAAGGTCTGGATGATGTGGCCACCATAGACGAATTCAGCCAGCCCGATGGGAATCATGTAAAGCGTGAAGAGGACGACCAGGTTGCGCAGGATGCTCTTTTGGTTCTTCGTCAGCGTCGTCCGTATCGAATAGATGCAGAAGAAGGCGATGTAGGGCTTGATCTGGATCAGGAAGTCCATGGCGATTCCCTGCACGGAGTTGCTGCCGATGAGGAGCGAATAAATGAAGTAGAAGACAAAGATGCCGATGACGAAAAGGAAGCCCCGGTTGAAGGCCCATGTGCGCGACTGTGCCGTGTGGTAGCTGAAGAGTCCGAAGATGAGCAGCGCGCAGATCTCGTCGATGTAGCTAAAGCCGAGCTTGTCGATAATGTCGTAAAACATCACGCCGAAAATGAGCGTGAAGACCAGTAGCGCGAAAAAACTTCTATTGATGTAATCCTGCATTCTTAATTCTCTCGTTTCTCTGTTTCCCTTTGTGGTGAGGCGGCGTCTCAGCCGGTTCTGACGTCCCTCTGTCTGGGATGCGCGGCAAAGGTAAGGCGGCCCCGAAAACTACGCCTCCGCCTTCTTTTTCCGTTTGGGGAAGACCTGCTGCCGATAGCGCCGCACCAGCTCGTTGACGAAGTTGATGAACCGCGCCACCACCGCCTCGTCCTCCAGCACAGCCATGGCGTTGGCCACCCGGGCCACCTGCCTGAAGGCTGCATCCGTCCGCAGCCGCGCCTGCTGCATGGCCGCCGGTTTACGCCCCATGAGCGCCTCCGAGCGCTTCAGCAGCAGGGCGTCCAGCCGCTCGTTAGACTCCTTCAGCGCCTGCACGTAGAGCCTCATGTTGAGCCGATCCACCTGCTCTATATGGTTCCGCTCCAGTTCGCTGACGAGCTTGGAGACCATCCCCGTTTCGCGGTCCAGCTGCATGCCGCGCGCCACCTTCCGGCTGTCCAGCAGCAGCGACAGCTCCTCGGCCGCACGTGCCATCTCCGGGTCCGGTATGTGCTTCAGCCCGCGCACGGTGGCTCGGAGGCCCGTCAGCAGCTCGTCGCGCTCCTTGTCCGTCGCCCTGATGTCTTTCGTCAGCAGGCTCTTGCGCGACTGCCCCATGTAGAGTGACTCCTCATCCACAGCCGCTTGTAGCGCCGCCACAGCCCGTTGCATCACGGCGTTTTTCATCACCTCTGGCTCCTCTTTTAATTGTTCGAGGGTCATGCTCATGAATTGAATGTGCGCCCCGTTGTTCGCACGCCTCATGTCGGGGTAATCAATCTCCTTCATTATTCGTTGGGACTAAAAATCATTTGCCGAAAGGCCCGTCGGAAGCTCCGAGATACCAGAATCATCTCCCGAAGG
>CALHPT010000330.1 GCA_938036405.1 uncultured Tannerella sp. | reverse complement strand
TTTTTGCGGCGGCAAATATAGAAGCAGTTTTGATTTTACTCTGTGGGGAGCCCGATCCATCAGGGGGCGATTACGGGGCCTTTGTCTGAAGCGATGGTTGAGAAACCTATTATCTGGAGGGAGGGGCATTCTTCGCAGCTTCTGATTTCTGGCAACATATTTGCTAAGGAGCGGGGACATATAAGTAAGGAACAATCAAAATACAGCATCATATGGATACAAAGGAGCCAATGACGGCCAATGAGCAAGTGAATGAAGAAGGCACGGAGGCGACAAAAGTGCAGGGCGAAACGGAAAATACGTCAGCAGAAAACGTCGCAACTGACGATTTGTCGGCCGACGCCGCTGCGTCTGGTAATGAGGAGGCGACCCCCAACTGGGAAGCAAAATGCAACGAGCTGAACGATGCCTACTTGAGGCTACGCGCCGAGTTTGACAACTATCGCAAGCGCACCCTGCGCGAAAAGTCGGAGCTGATTAAGAGCGGTGGCGAGGGCGCACTGGTGGGTCTGCTGCCTGTGATCGACGACTTTGAGCGGGCGCTTGACACGATGAAAAAGACCACCGACCCGAAGGCTGTCGCTGAGGGCGTGGAGCTGATCTACAACAAATTCATGGACTACCTCGGCCGACAGGGCGTGAAGCCCATCGAGGCCGTCGGACAACCCTTCGGCACGGAGATGTTCGAGGCCGTCGCCATGATCCCCACCCCGGACGAGGCGCAAAAGGGACACGTGATCGATTGTGTACAGACGGGATACGTGTTGAACGATAAGGTGATTCGCCATGCCAAAGTGGTGGTAGGCGAATGATGCGCTCCAATAAAAAGAAGGAATAGAAGACTGTGGAAAAAAGAGATTACTACGAAGTGCTGGGCGTGGCGAAAAACGCCTCAGCAGACGAGATAAAGAAGGCTTACCGCAAGAAGGCGATCGAGTTTCACCCGGATCGCAACCCCGGTAACAAGGAGGCAGAGGAGAAATTCAAAGAAGCCGCCGAAGCCTACGACGTGCTGAGCAACGACGAGAAGCGTGCCCGCTACGACCGTTTCGGACACGCCGGCATGGGCGGCGCAGCCGGTGGCGGTGCAGGTGGATTTGGCGGCGGTATGTCGATGGAAGACATCTTCTCGCAGTTCGGTGACTTGTTCGGCGGACACTTTTCCGGCTTCGGCGGATTTAGCGGCTTCGGCAATGCCGGCGGCCGACGTGTCGTTCAGCGCGGTTCCGATCTGCGTGTGAAGGTGAAGCTCACGCTCAAGGAGATCGCTACAGGCGTGGAGAAGAAGATCAAGGTCAAGAAATACGTGCCCTGTGCACATTGTCACGGCAGTGGTGCGGAGGACGAGAAGGCCGTCGAAAAGTGCTCTACTTGCCACGGCAGCGGCTACGTGACACGCGTAGCCAACTCCATCTTCGGCCAAATGCAGACACAGTCCGCCTGCCCCACGTGCGGCGGATCGGGCGAGACGATCACACGAAAATGTGCCGAATGCAACGGCGAGGGCGTCGTGCGTGCCGAAGAGGTGATCACGCTCAATATACCCGCGGGTGTGGGCGAAGGCATGCAGCTGTCCATGGAGGGCAAGGGTAACGCGGCACGTCGCGGAGGCATCAATGGCGACCTGCTGATCCTCGTCGAAGAGGAACGTCACCCGGAGCTGCTCCGCGACGAGAACGACCTTATTTATAACCTCCTGCTCTCCTTCCCGCAGGCCGCTCTGGGCGCATCGGTCGAGATCCCGACGGTCGACGGTCGCGTGAAGGTGAAGATCGATCCAGGCACACAGTCGGGCAAGGTGCTCCGCCTGCGTAACAAGGGTCTGCCCTCGGTGAATAGCTACGGCACGGGCGACTTGCTGATCAATATCAAGGTCTACGTCCCCGAGAAGCTGACGGCCGAGGAGCGAAAGAAGGTCGAGAGTCTCGCCTCCTCGGCAGACTTTACGCCCGATGCGTCGGCCCGTGAGCGTGCCTTCCGTTCGTTGAGAGACTTTGAAGATTGATCGACCACCGCACGATGGAATACTACGAGTTTCGATTCACCTACGTCCATCCCGCAACGATGGATGCGGATACGATTAACGACGTCTTGGCCGCTGAGCTGGGCGTGATCGGCTTCGATAGCTTCGCTCCCGACGCTGACGGTCTGAACGCCTACGTCCCCGTGTCGGATTACCGTCTCGAGGCGCTTTCGCAGCTGCTCACCGACTTCCCTTTGCCGGATGTCGCCATCAGTTATACGCATACGTCTGTTCCCGACCGTAATTGGAACGAGGAATGGGAGAAGAACTATTTCCAGCCCGTACGCATCAGTCACGAGTGTCTTATTCGCGCCTCTTTTCATCAGCCAGAGGAGGGTTTTGCGCACACGATCATCATCGATCCGCGCATGGCCTTTGGTACGGGCAATCATGCCACGACGGAGCTGATGATTCGCACGATGTTGCCGCTTGATCTGCACGGTCGGGAAGTACTCGACATGGGCTGTGGCACTGCCGTGTTGGCCATCTTGGCTGCGCAGAAGGGCGCGCGCCGCGTCGTAGCCATCGACAATGACGAGTGGGCTTACCGCAACGCGATCGAAAACTGTCGGCTGAATGATACGCCTGACGTCCACGTTCTTCACGGTGGAGCCGAGCAGATCGCGACCTGCGGAACGTTCGACTACATCTTTGCC
>CALHPT010000329.1 GCA_938036405.1 uncultured Tannerella sp. | reverse complement strand
TCACTGTCTTCTTTTCTTGCCTCTTTTCTTGCATCAAGGCAAGAAAAGAGGGTCAAGCCACGCAGTGGCACCCTTCTCAAGGAAAGAAAAGAGGGTCAAGGCGAAAAAGTACCCCCTCCTCACCACATAGAACCAGAGTAGATTATGACAGAAGAACGAGTCATTGAAGTAGAGAAGCTCACGAAACGCTTCGGCGAATTCACCGCCGTAGATGAGATCACCTTTCATGTGCGCCGCGGAGAGATCTTTGGCTTTTTAGGGGCCAACGGCGCCGGAAAAACGACTGCCATGCGCATGCTATGCGGCCTGCTCAGCCCCACCGCGGGCCGCGCCGAGGTAGCAGGCTTCGACGTCTATCGCGAGGCCGACCGCATCAAACATCATATCGGCTACATGAGTCAGCGCTTCTCACTCTATGAAGATTTAACCGTCGCCGAAAACATCCGACTCTTTGGTGGCATCTATGGACTCTCCAAACGGGCCATCCGAGAGCGTGGCGAGGAGCTCATAAGCCGTCTCGAGCTTCAAGAAGAGGCTCACCACCGGGTGGGATCCCTCCCCTTAGGCTGGAAACAGAAGCTCGCCTTCTCCGTAGCCGTCATCCATCGCCCGCGCATCGTCTTCCTGGACGAACCAACCGGTGGCGTCGACCCGATCACCCGTCGCCGCTTCTGGGACCTCATCATCCAGGCCGCCGACGCCGGCATCACCGTCTTTGTAACGACTCACTACATGGACGAAGCCGAGTATTGCGACCGTGTTTCTATGATGGTCGACGGCCGCATCGAGGCCCTCGACAGTCCAGCTGCCCTCAAGCGCCAATTTGAGGCCTCCACCATGGATGAAGTCTTCCTTCAGCTGGCCCGGAAGGCCACCCGCGGAGATGATTAGTCGAAATGTGAATCGATTGTTAACGTCCATCTTAGGTGGAAGCTCGAAACGTGGTGCTCTTTGCACTTCCATCTTAGATGGAACACTGAAACATGGCGCGTTTTGCACTTCCATCTTAGATGGAACACCGAAACGCGGCGCGTTTTACACTTCCATCTTAGGTGGAAGCCCGAAACGTGGTGCGTTTTTCGGCCGTCAGGGTAGGGGCGTATCGAATACGCCCTCCAAACGTTCCCGCATGGGAACGAGAGTTGCAAAAGGCAGCCAAACAAGCGACTCTTTGTCCCCTGTGGGGCCATTCGATGGGGCGTATGCGATACGCCCCTACGATGGGACACCGAAACGTGATGCGTTTGCCTCCTCTTTTTCGATTGTTGTTTTTAGCTCATTCATTTTCTTATGTCTCAGTTCCTTATTTTCCTCCGGAAAGAGTTCATCCAGATGTTCCGTGATGTGCGCACCTTGATGATTCTTTTCGGATTGCCCATCACACTCGTTGTCTTGCTTGGCTTTGCCCTGACGAACGAGATCAAAGACGCACGGATCGTCGTCTGCGACTACGCTCACGACACCTATTCCCGACAGATCGTCCAACTGCTCGCGGCCAACCCCAACTTTATTGTAGAGGAGTCCCTCATGAGCCACGAAGAGATAGACCAAGCCTTCCGGAGTGGGCGCGTGAAGCTCGCCGTGGTCTTCCCACCCGGATTCCGTGACCAACTGCTGCACACTCGGCGAGCGGAACTTCAAATTGTGGCCGATGCCTCCGACCCGAACACGGCTGATTTATTGACGGGGTACGTCGAGAGCGTCGTCCGCGGCTATGCCTCGAGCTTACAGTCCGAGCGCGCACCCGCGCCGCCCCCTCTGATCGACCTCAATGTGCGTGCGCTGTACAATCCGGAGCTTCGTTCGGCGGTGAACTTCGTCCCCGGGGTCATTGCGTTCGTTCTGATGATGATTAGTGTGCTGATGACGTCCGTTTCGATCGTTCGTGAGAAGGAATATGGCACCATGGAGGTCTTGCTCGTCTCTCCCATTGCCCCGATGACCCTCATCCTGTCCAAATTGACCCCTTATCTCGTCCTTTCGCTCGTCAACTTGGCCATGATTCTCACCCTTAGCGTCACCGTGCTCCGTGTCCCCATCGCGGGAAGCCTTCCGCTGCTCATCGCAGAGAGTCTGCTGTTCATTTTGACCGCACTCTCCCTCGGATTACTCATCTCCAGCTCCGTGCGCACCCAGCAAGCCGCCATTTTATCCTCCCTCATCGGCCTCATGGTGCCTACGATGATCTTCACAGGCTTCGTCTTTCCGATCGAAAACATGCCTCTGCCCTTACAGCTCTTTGCCAACGTCGTGCCTTCGCGCTGGTTCTATATCATAGTCAAAAACGTGATGATCAAAGGCACTGGTTTCGCCGCCGTATGGCGTGAAACGCTCATCTTGGCCACTACTACGCTCGTATTACTCCTCGCCGGCTACAAAAAATTCAATCTTCGACTCTCATGAGAACCCTCTTTTTCCTGCTTCAGAAGGAATTTATCCGAATCTTCCGCAATCGCACGCTCCTTCCCCTCATCTTTTCGATGCCTTTCGTCCAACTCATCGTCCTGCCTTGGGCCGCAGATTATGAGATCAAGCATCTCGACATCGCGATCGTAGACTCAGATCATTCGAGCACCTCGCGGCGCCTCACGGAGAAGCTCACAGCGTCAGGATACTTCCGCCTCACCGATTTTCCGGCCACCTACGACGATGCCGTCCCCCTCATCGAAAACGATCGGGCAGACATGATCCTCGAGATCCCTCGCCATTTCGAGCGCGACCTCTCCTCCGGCCGTGCATGCCAGCTCTTCGCCGCCGTGAACGCCATCAACGGCGTCAAAGCCGGTCTCGGCAGCGCCTATCTGACTCGTGTCGTCGCCTCATTCGCCGACGATCTCCGGCTTGAGCACCGCCCCGAAGTGAGAGTCGCCTCCACGCCCGTGATAGCCACCTCCTCCCTCCGCCGATTCAATCCCGCAGGCAATTATCGCCACTTCATGGTGCCAGCCATCCTCACCCTGCTCGTGACGATGATCTCCACCTATATGTGTGCCCTCAACCTGGTCAGCGAGAAGGAAGCCGGCACGATAGAGCAGATGAACGTCACCCCCGTAGGCAAGTCCATCTTCTTACTCTCCAAGACCATCCCCTTTCTGGCCATTGGTCTCTTCATTTTTACCGTCGGACTTTTCGCCATCGCCCGCCCTCTCTACGGCATTGTCCCCGTCGGCAACGTCGCCCTGCTCTATCTTTATCTTATTGTCTATCTCATCGCCATGCTTGGCCTGGGCCTACTCATTGCCACCTCCTGCGAGACCCAGCAACAGGTCATGTTCATCACATTTTTCTTCATGATGATCTTCATTTTGATGAGCGGACTCTTTACCCCTGTCGAAAGTATGCCCGCCTGGGCACGCGCCATCGCACGAGCTAACCCCGTGACGTATTTTATGGAGGTCTGTCGAATGATTATCCTCAAAGGCAGCGGCTGGCGTGACATCCGTGGCCATCTGATGATCACCATCGGCTTCGCCACCCTCTTCCATCTCTCTGCCATCCTCAATTATCGCAAGACAACGTAACTCCTCGGTTCATGCATGGCCCCGGATCGCTCTCTTTGCCGCTTCCCATCGCCTGATAAGCCCTCCTCGTCGCCATCCCCACCGAATGCCACTACCTTTGCAGGGACAGAATATGACACGATCATGGATACAACAACGATACAGTCTCCGCCCCGCTCCCGCCTGCCCCTCGATACCTCCCATCGACCGCCGGCCGATTCGCCGCACCCGCATCCCCCCTCGATGCACCCTTTCGCCGCGTCCCCTCTCCGCCTTCACGACGCCTCACCCTCCCCCAACGCGCTCATGGCGGGGCTATGAAAAGGAGACACATACAGATCTATGGCGATTACTTCACTGACTTCTTCGAAAAACAAAACGAACAAGTCAGGTTGAAGATCTTGAAGGTCCTCGAGATCATCGAGACCATAGATCGTATCCCTGAAACTTATCTAAAGCACCTGCGTGACGGACTGTTTGAGATACGTATCCAACTTGGAAGCAGTACTTTCCGGATCTTTTGCTTCTTCGATAATGGCCGACTCATCATCCTCTTGAGTGGATTCCAAAAGAAAACGCAAAAGACGCCCGCAAAAGAGCTGGAGCGTGCACTGCGATTAATGAAGATCTATCATAACGAAAAGGAGAACAAACAAGAATGAAGTTGCAAACACTGGACGAATTGAAAGATAGGTTCTACGGCCCGAAAGGTTGTGAGAAACGTGATCAATTAGATCGAGAATTAGAAGTTTTGAGAATAGGAATCCTTATTCGGAACGCCCGCAAGGAGTCTAAGTTGACTCAAGCCGAGCTGGCTGAACGTATTGGTAAGAAGCGAGCCTTCATTTCCCGTGTGGAAAACGATGGTTCTAACCTCACCATTGCCACTCTGCTGGATATTGTAGAAAAAGGATTGGG
>CALHPT010000328.1 GCA_938036405.1 uncultured Tannerella sp. | reverse complement strand
GCCGATGTGCCGAAAAAAATGAGGGGGAGATAAGCGCCCGATTGACGGATGGCTTATCCCCCCCTCTCTCTGGTTGAGAGCTTGGCTAAGAGGGTCTCTTAGAAGATGTATCCGAGGCCCAGGCCGACCACTTCCTTGAACTGTACGCGCGGGCCGTGCTTCACGCCGTCCTTGTCTACGTAGCGGATGTCGTCGTCGTAGAGCAGGTAGGTGTTGGCCTTGAAGGTGAAGTATTTGTTCAGCTTCCAGTCGAGCGACATCTTCCAGTCCACATCCACGTTGCCAAAGGATTTGTAGGCCGAGGTGAGGAGGAGTTCGGTGTTGAAGAGGACGTTTTCGGTGATCTTCTTCGAGTAGGTGCCCTTGGCGAGCGCGCCGAACTCAGCCAGCACGCGGTCGCCTTTCGCGACGCCGTAGGCGCCTTCGTTCGAGAGGCGGGCGTCAGAGACGAAGGTGGCCTTCTCAGACACGGGCGAGATGAACACCTTGAAGTCTTCGCGCGGGTGCGTGTAGGTCATACCGATCGAGCCGAGCAGGTAGCCTGGGGCCATGAATTTGGAGATGTAGGCGTCTTTGTCGGCCACGGGATACTTGCTGTAACCCTTGTTGAATTGCGACTTGAAGTTCAGCTCCGCAGAGTAGGCCCACGTCGGCGTGGCTTTGTAGCCGAGACGGGTGGCGAGGTCGATATGGTCGTCGTTTTTGATTTGGTCGCTGCCTTGGTAGGTGAGGCCGTAGCCCAGGTCGGCGGAGTTGTCCCACATCCAGCGGTCTTTGGCGTAGTTCCACTTGCCGGCGAAGGAGGCGAGCACGGAGACGGAGTTTTCACCACCGGCGGCCCAATTGGTGAAGGAGGTCTGTCCAAAGGTCAGCGAGGCGGCGCCGCTGTGCTTCCAATACGAGGTGTCGCGCGGCGCATCGTCTTGTGCCATGATCGAGGCCGTCGAGCCGAGGATGGCAACGGCCGCAAGGAGTAATACTTTCTTCATTGTTCTTGTCATCTAGTTTTTTATTCGGCCGCAAAAGTAAGTGGCTGGATAAAGGATGCAGAAAAATAGCGAGTTCGCTTAAGTAAACTCCTCGATAAATAAGTCTTTTGATAGCAAAAAGGAGGGTGAGATGACCGGAAAATACGCTCCTTAACAGGTGGCGCGCGATCGACTTTGTTAGAAGCGCTCGCTGTGAATGCCGGTCATGCCTTCGTAGCGCGAGCGGATGTAGCGGATGTCGGCGTCGGCGTCGCCGGTGGGGTGGAAGGTTTCCATGATGCCGACCTCCTTTCGTCCGTAGTCGATGTATCCCAGCTGGATGGGCACGCCGGCCTTGAGCGCGATGTAGTAGAAGCCGCGCTTCCACTCGTCCACACGTTTGCGTGTACCCTCGGGGGTGATGGCCAAGCGGAAACGATCGCGACGGGCAAACTCTGCGGCCATCTGCTCCGTCATGGAGGTGTTGCGACTGCGGTCGATCGGCACGCCGCCGATGGCGCGAAAGAAGAGGCCCAGCGGGAAGGTGAACCATTCCTTTTTCATCAGAAACGCGGCCTGCTTGTTGACGGAGAGATAAAACAGTTCGCCGATGACGAAATCCATATTGCTCGTGTGCGGTGCCACGCAGATCACGCACTTCGCTACATCGTCACCCGCCGACCCTACGTGCCAGCCCATCAGGCTCAAAAGCCACTTTCCAACTACCTTCTTCATGTTCTCTATTACCGTTTGATATATCGTTTTTGTCGCCGGCAAAGGTAAGGCCTGTGCAGGAGGCTTCGGTATTTCCCTTGCTCTCTCCTGAGATTAGCTGAAGTCTTTGTGATCATTTTTCATATCCCTAACATTTGGGATTGTGATGCCTTTGACGTCCCTCTACTTTTGCCGGCGAAAGTCTTTCGCTCCAAAGGGGCTTTCGACAGAAACAGCATACATATAAAATAAGGACAATGAATAAGGTCAAGATTGGGTTACTATTCGGGCTCATGGTTGGCGCTGCCACCGTACCCGTAGAGGCGCAAGTCAATGCCTCGGACAGTGTGCAGCACCACGTGTTGGGCAACCGATTGAGCGTCGGTGGATATGGCGAGATCGCCTATTCCCGCAACTTCTACAGCGACAACGTGTATCGCTACAGCGACGCCGCGAAGTACAAGAACGACCCCAGCCACGGGCGTTTCGATGTGCCGCACGCCGTCATTTATCTGAACTACAATTTCGGGAAGGGCTGGACGATGGGCACCGAGATCGAGTTCGAGCACACCGGAACGGGCAGCGCTCAAGAAAAGGAATTCACCGAGGGCGGCGAATGGGAGATGGAAGTCGAGAAAGGCGGTGAGGTGGAGCTGGAGCAATTCTGGATTCAGAAGTCCTTCTCGCGCGCATTCAACATTCGCGCCGGCCACATCGTCGTGCCCATCGGCATGACTAACGCGCATCACGAGCCGCTTCATTTCTTCACCGTCTATCGTCCCGAGGGCGAGGCCACGATCCTACCTTGTACGTGGCACGACACGGGCATCAGTTTCTGGGGGCGTACGGGACGCGTCAAGTATGAGGTGCAGGTGGTGGCCGGCCTCGACGCCTTCTTCTTCGATCGCGAAGGCTGGGTGAGTGGTGGTGCTGGATCGCCCTATGAGTTTAAGGTGGCCAACAAATACGGCTTCGTCGGCCGACTTGACTACTACGCCTTCCCCGGACTACGCATCGGCCTGAGCGGATACTACGGACGCGCCATGCACAACGCTTTCCCGCACGATCTTGAGGGTAAGGACGCCAATGGCGACGTGAAGCGTTACGATCATGTGAAGGGCAACGTGGCCATCGGTGCCTTCGACTTCGCGTTTAACAGGTTCAACTGGATTGTCCGCGGTAACGCCGACTACGGTTACGTGGGCGACGCCTCCACGATCAGCACCATCAAGCGTAATCTGACGGCTAACTCCGCGCCCTACAAGAAAACTCCGGTCGGAAAGAACGCCGTGGCACTCGGCCTCGAAGCCGGCTACGATATCTTCTCGCAGGTGGCCCGGCTACGCGCCGACGACCAAAAATTCTACCTCTTCGGTCGGTACGAATACTATAACTCCTACATCCCCTCCAGCGATCAGCAGAAGTATGAATACACCGGCAAGCAACGCTTAGCCGTCGGCTTCAACTACTTCCCCCTGCCGCAGATTGTGGTTAAGGGCGAGTACTCCACTCGTTTGCTCAAGCAGCAATACAATAACGAGCCGTCCGTCTCCTTCGGCATCGCCTATGAGGGATTCTTCCTCTGATCGACAGAGGGAAACTGGCCACGGATGACA
>CALHPT010000327.1 GCA_938036405.1 uncultured Tannerella sp. | reverse complement strand
TCCATTGTTTACTAACCTAGTCTACCATAAAGCCTTCTTTCTTGCAAATTTATTTGAAATTGAAGGTATAGTGATAGAAATTGAAAGAAATAGCCCCGATGTGATTGCGGGGTAAGTGATTGTAAAAGTGGTTATCGAGAAGCAGCGGAGGGGAGAGATCCTTTCCGCTGCTGTCATTTTACGGGGGTTTGCGTCCGAACTGAGCGAGACGCAAACCCCGTGTTTTTTTCTGGGGGGAGCCCATGGCGATAAGCGCCGGGGGGGAGATCAGAACTCGGAGGTGAAGTGGAAACGTACGTCGGGGAAGTCCTGCTGCGCCATGGTGAGGACATAGGCGGAGTCGGCCAGGTAGACGTCGCGGCCCTCGTGATCGGAGGCCATGTATTGGGCTTTGCGGCGCATGAAGCTGTCGAGCGCAGCCTTGTCGTCGCTCTCGATCCAGCAGGCTTTGTAGAGGGGGAGCGGATCCCAGCGGCACTGCGCACCGTACTCGTGCAGCAGGCGGTACTGGATGACTTCGAACTGCAATTGCCCGACGGCGCCGATGATCTTGCGACCGTTGAAGCGGTTGGTGAAGAGTTGCGCCACGCCCTCGTCCATCAGCTGATCGATGCCTTTGTTCAGCTGCTTGGCGCGCATCGGGTCGGCGTTTTCAATGTACTTGAAAAGCTCGGGTGAGAAGCGTGGGAGGCCTTTGAAGTGGAGCAGCTCGCCCTCGGTCAGGCTGTCGCCGATCTTGAAGTTGCCCGTGTCGGGTAGGCCGACGATGTCGCCGGCGAAGGCTTCGTCGACGACCTCCTTTTTCTGGGCCATGAAGGCCGTGGGACTGCTGAAGCGCATCATCTTGTCGAGGCGGACGTGGCGATAGTTGGCGTTGCGTTCGAAGCGGCCGGAGCAGACCTTGACGAAGGCGATGCAGCTGCGGTGATTGGGGTCCATGTTCGCGTGAATCTTGAAGACGAAGCCGGTGAATGTGGGCTCCTCCGGCTGGACGAGTCGCTCGACGGTCTGCACGGGTTGCGGCGGCGGGGCGATGCGGACGAAGCAGTTGAGCAGCTCGCGGACGCCAAAGTTGTTCAGCGCGGAGCCGAAGAAGACTGGGGCGACGTCGCCACTGAGGTACGTCTGGACGTCGAGCGGGGGATAGACGCCCTCGATCAGCTCGATGTCTTCGCGGAGCTGCGCGGCGGACGATTCGCCGATGCGGCGCTCGAGGTCGGGATCGGTGAGGTCGTTGAAGGCAACGCTCTCGGTGACCACCTGCTTGTCGGGGCGGTAGAGGTCGAGCTTGCGCTCGTAGAGGTTGTAGACGCCTTTGAAGCGGTCGCCCATTTCGATGGGCCAGCTCAAGGGGCGGACGGTGATTTGAAGCTCGCTCTCGATCTCGTCGAGGAGGTCGAAGGGGGCTTTGCCCTCGCGGTCGAGCTTATTGACGAAGACGATGACGGGCGTCTTGCGCATGCGGCAGACTTCCATCAGTTTGCGGGTCTGTGTCTCGACACCTTTGGCGGCGTCGATGACGATGATGACGCTATCGACGGCGGTGAGGGTGCGATAAGTGTCCTCGGCGAAGTCTTGGTGGCCGGGGGTGTCGAGGATGTTGATCTTGTAGCCTTCATAATCGAAGGCCATGGCGGAGGTGGCCACGGAGATGCCGCGCTGCTTCTCGATCTCCATCCAGTCGGAGGTGGCGGTGCGGCGGATCTTGTTCGACTTCACGGCGCCGGCTACGTGGATGGCGCCACCGAAGAGGAGGAGCTTCTCGGTGAGGGTGGTCTTGCCGGCGTCGGGGTGGCTGATGATGGCGAAGGTGCGGCGGCGGCGGATTTCGTCTTGGAGGGTCATAAGGGGAGGGGGGAGTTTGAAGTAGTCAGAGGAAGTGAGTAGTAGTTAGAGGGAGGCGGCGTCCATGAAATGATGGAGGCAGCGGTCGAGGCTGTCTTGCCAGCGGGGGATGGACAGGCCGTAGACGGTGCGGATTCGGGTCTTGTCGAGGACACTGTAGGCGGGGCGCGCGGCGGGTGTGGGATAGTCCGCGGTGGGGATGGGGCGGACGATGCACGTGGGGTGGGCGACGCGGAGGATGTGGCAGGCGAAGTCGTACCAGCTGCAGGTGCCCTCGTTGGTGTAATGATAGACGCCGGGGTGGAAGGTGGGCGCGGTGAGGATGTGGAGCACGGCCTCAGCCAGGTCGCCGGCGTAGGTGGGCGAGCCGATTTGATCGTTCACGACGCGGATCTCGGGGCGCTCGGCGCCGAGGCGGAGCATGGTCTTGACGAAGTTGTTGCCGACTTCGGAGTAGAGCCACGCGGTGCGGAGGATGGCGGTGTCGGTGGGTAGTGCCTCGAGCAGGACGTGCTCGCCGGCGAGCTTCGTGCGGCCGTAGACGGAGGTGGGCGACGGGGTGTCGTCCTCGCGGTAGGGGCGCTTGGCGCGGCCGTCGAAGACGTAATCGGTGGAGATGTGAATCATGCGTGCGCCGACTTCGCGGGCGGCCGTGGCGAGGTGGCCGACGGCGTCGCGGTTGATCTGGAGGCAGCGTTCGGCGTCGCTTTCGGCGCGATCGACGGCGGTGTAGGCGGCGCAATTGATGATGTAGGCGTAGCGGCCGCGGCGGACAAAGTCGGCGACGGCGTTGTTGTCGCAGAGGTCGAGTTCGTCGATGTCGGTCAGGGTGAAGACGTAGTTCGGGTGGCGGTAGATGCGGCGGCGGATGGCGTCGCCCAACTGGCCGCGGGCGCCGGTGACGAGTACGGGGATCATGTCGAGTGAATGATTCATAGTGAATGATTAATGAGGGTGAGTGATGTCGCGCTCCTCCTTGTATTTCTCTGCCAGGAAGGTGAGCATGAGGTTGATTTCGCGGACGGCCTCGAGCGTTTCGGGGCTGACGGGTGCGCCTTGGAGGCGGAGCATCAGATAGCCGTAGAGGGCGGTGAGGCAGGTCTCGATCTCGGTCATCTCGGCGCCGCCGGACTTGGCGCGGAGGCGGACGATGGAGGGCAGAGCCTTGTAATAGAGCGCGCCGTAGGTGGTCTCCTGCGGATTGCGGAGGAGGGAGAGGTGGAGGTCGTTGAGGAGGATCACCACGTTGCGGTTGATCTGTAGGTGGCCGTGCTCGACGACGCCTTCGCTGCGCATCATGTCTGCCAGATTGTCATACCACTGGGCGATGCGTTCGCGCACGTCGTCGGCCACGTCGTAACGGGCCACGAGGGTGCGGCGGATGCGGTCGCTGTCGAGGGCGTTGGCCCGGATCAGGTCTTCCACCTGCCACATATATAAAAGGTACTCGACGATGTTCTCTTGTCTCTTCTGTTCGGCTATGATCATATCTGCGGGAAGATGGGTTTTGAGGTAAAAAGTATGGCGCGCGAGCAAAAAAAATCGGCGTGCGAGCAAAAAAGTTCGGCGTGCGAGGTAAAAACTACGGCGCGCCGAATAAAACTACGGCGCGTGAGCAAAAAAGTTTGGCGCGCGAGGTAAAAACTACGGCGCGCGAGCAAAAAAGTTCGGTGCACGAGCAAAATTTACTCATGCACCAGTAAAAAACAGTCGTTACAAGAGGGTCTTCGGAGGCTGCGGCGCGCATCAGATCAGAGTTTCAGCATGCGCTTGCAGAGGTCGATCTCGTCCGGGTCGCCGGTGTGCTTGCCGGGGGAGTCGGAGAGCTTGACCACGGGCAGGAAGTCCGTTTCGCCCTTGGGCTTGACCTCGAAGAGCTTGATGACGATGTTGAGGGGCTGCACGCCGACGTCGTTGGTGAGGAAGGTGCCGACGCCGTAGACGTCGTGCAGGCGGCCGGCCACGTGGCCCTTGATGCGGGCGATGGCTTCGAGGTCGAGGCTGTCGCTGTAGACGACGGTCTTCTTTTTCGGGTCGATGCGGTGGCGCTCGTAGTAGCTGAGGGCGCGCTCGGTGAACTCGAAGGGGTCGCCGCTGTCGCAGCGCAGGCCGTCGAAGAGCTTGGCGTATTTGGTGGAGAAGCTCTTGAAGAAGTCGGTCGAGGTGAAGGTGTCGGGCAGGGCGATGCCGAGGTAACCGTCGTAGACGTCGACCCAGTTCTCCATCGCCATCTCGTTGGCCACGCGGTAGCCGTAGTGGGCGCCGTGATACATGAACCATTCGTGCGGGTGGGTGCCCATGGGGATGAGGTCGTGGAGCATGGCCAGGTAGACGTTCGATGTGCCGTTGAGCACGCGCGGCATGCACTCCTTGAGGATGCCGATGACGCGGTCCTGCACCTCGAACGAGAAGCGTCTTCGGGTGCCGAACTCCGACAGCTCAGCGCCCAGCTCCTCGAAGCGGCGCGCTTTGGCGCGTGCGCGATCGTCGGCGTCGGCCGCGGGCGTGGCGCCCGTCATGCGGTAATAGAGCTCGGAGATCATGGCCATGAGGGGCACCTCCCAGAGCACCGTGCGATACCACAGTCCGCGCACTTCGACCTCCAGTCGCCCGCCTTCTTGCACCACCGTGACTTCGGCGGGGTTGAAGCGGAAGCCTTTGAGGAGGTCGAAAAAGACATTGTCGAAATAGTAGCAGCGACGGCGCATGAAGGCCTCGGCCGTGTCCGTCAAGAAGAGCGTGCGCATGGCGTCCACCTCGCGGCGCAGGGCCTCGCCGAAGCCCTCGGGGAAGGGCGTCTCGCCACGGTTGACGAAGCGATAGACGACCTCCGCGTCGGGGAACTTCTTTTGGATGGCGTTCATGACGCTGAATTTGTACAGATCGTTGTCCGTAAAATCGCGAATGATCATGTCTGTAGTCTTTTATCGTAAGATGTCGTGCATTTCGTCGAGGTAGACCTTGTAGTCCTCGAGGCAGTGTCGGATCACCTCGTAAGCCTCCTCGCGGCCGTATTCGTTGGCTATCTCGACGTTCTTTTTCTTCTCGCCCGGCATGTCCTTGTAGGTAAGGAAGTAATGCTTGAGTCGCTCCAGGACAATCTTGGGCAGGTCGCCGATGTCGTTGTATGAATCATACGTAGCGTCGTTTTGCAGCACGGCGATGATCTTGTCGTCCGCCGCGTTACCGTCCAGCATGCGCAGTCCGCCGATGGGTCGCACGGAGGCGATGATGTCGCCGTGGGCGATGTCCTTCTCGGTCAGGATACAGATGTCCAGAGGGTCATGGTCGCCCATGATATTCTCTCGCTTGAGCTGGTCCATGCAGTACTTGGCGAAGCCCTCTCCGCAATAACTCTGCGGAATGAAGCCGTAGAGCGCCGGCACGACGTTCGAGTAGCGCTGCGGACGGTCGATGCAGAGGAAGCCGTTCACCTTGTTCAGTTCATACTTCACCGTGTCCGTGGGCACCATTTCAATAAATGCCGTGATCACTTGCGGGGCCTCCTTGCCCACCTCAATGCCGTGCCACGGATGCGAGCGGTAGCGCAGCCCCATCAGTCTAGTGATGGTGTCGTTCAGTTTGTTGTACATATCTGTCGAAATAAATAGGGATAAAAATCACTTGGATACCACTTTCATTCGTTGAGGAGTAATCTTTCCTCCCCAACGCGCGACAAAAGTAGGCCGAATGGGAAAAGCGGAAAATGAAGGCGCGAAAAACGAACGTGAGGGAACCTATACGCTCTGCCTTCGGTGAGGGTTTGCCCATCTGTCAGCCCTTTCCTCCCTGTTGTGATACGAAGAGGCGGTGGCACGCAGATACACGGTTGATCAGCAACGAAACGACCCGCCTTTTGGCATGGCATTTGTAAATCTTGATGGCATTTTACTTCATGCGAACTACCCTCACCCCCATTATATAACCCACCCCAATGACCCTCCAAGAGCTTACTCACACGTACAAGAATCTTGTCAAGCGACTCGACAATGGCCAGATGAAAGAGGCTTTCGACCTGCTCACCATCTTCATCACCGTCACCGGCCAACACGCCTTCACCTCCCGAGTCGAGGAGCTACAGAACACATATAGATATATGTTGCACTACTACGTCGAAGGCTCCAACGACCCGACGCGTCACCGCATCCGTGCCGACATCCGTCGCCGTGCCTATGAGCTGGCCGACGCCGTCCGTCACGCAGCTTTTGGCGACATCTCACCCGCTACTTATTACTCCGTCCGTCGCTCCGTCCGCTATGCGGGCATTGGCATCACGTCCATCCTGCGGCAGGTGGCGCTTTACGCTGAGGCCGGCGATCGTGAGCACGGCGAGTCTGCGGCCAATCGTCTCTTCGACGCGCTCTGGACGACCGAATTTATCGACGTCGACACCGCGTCCGCCCTACGTGAAGCGCTGTGCAGCCGTTCGTTCCCTACTGACGTGAAGACACTCCTCGTTTCCGCTCTTCTGCTCGGCCTGCAAGTGTCGTTCGACCGAGAGAAGATGCGTTTGCTCTTTGACGCCGCCGCACTCTCCGATGCCGACACGGTCAACGTCAGTCTGCAAGCGCTCGTGGCCATCTGCCTCACGCTTTACACGTACAGCGACCGATTGGAGCTTTATCCCGAGGTGCGGGAGCGACTCGAGATGCTGGCCGAGATGCCCGACTTCCGCCGCCGACTCTCCTCCGTCATCGTCCGCTTCATCCTCACCCGCGAAACGGAGAAGGTGGCCCATCGACTCAAAGACGAGATCCTGCCCGAGATCATGAAGCTGACCACACAAGGCGGCAAGGGCCCTACGACGGACTTCCTCAAAGAGATTGCCGGCGAGGAGATGAACCCCGAATGGATGGAGCGCATGGTTGGGCGGAGCGACAAGCTGTCAGCCTGGATGCGTGAATACGGCGAATTGCAAGAGGAAGGCATCGATCTGCTTCATACCACCTTCGGACCGCTCAAACGCTTCCCCTTCTTCCACGAGACGGGCAACTGGTTCCTGCCTTTCACCCCTCACCACACGGCCCTCCGCGATCACAACGGCGACAGCTTTGCCGACGGAGTCCTGAGCTTGGCCGCCTTCATGTGCGACTCTGACAAGTATTCCTTCTGCTTCAGCATACTTCACCTGCCTGACGCACAACGGCGCGCGCTGGGCGAGCAGCTCCGTGGCGACTTCTCCCAACTCCGAGAGCAGGAGGCCGCCGAACTGGGCGATCGCGGCAAGCACGAGGAGCGACTCATCGGCCTCTACATCCGTAACCTCTACCGTTTCTACAAGCTCCATCCCGGCCGTGGCGACTTCGACGACATCTTCAATTGCGGCCTCGACTTCCACCGCCTCCCCATCCTTCAGCCCTACCTCAGCGACGCCGAGACACTCCTCCGCATCGCCGAGGTCTACCTCCGCAAGGGATACCCCGATGACGCCCGACCCATCTACGAGGAGTTGCTCCAGCGAGGCGAGGGCGACAGCGAGATGCTCCACCAGAAGCTCGGCTACTGTCTCCAGTCGATCGGCGACGTGGATGGCGCCCTGCGCGAATACCTCCGCGCCGAGCTGATCAACCCCGACAGCAAATGGCTCCTCCGGCGTATCGCTGCCTGCTATCGCGCCCTCAAGCAGCCCGCCCGTGCCCTCGAATTCCTGCTCCGCCACGAGCGGCTGGAGCCTGACAACCTGTCCGTACTGCTCCACATCGGCCACTGCTACCTGGAGCAGAAGATGTACGACGAGGCGCTGAAATACTATTTCAAGGTCGACTACCTCGACCCGACCAACGCTAAGGGAGGGCGCGGTGTGGCTTGGTGCTCATTCGTTCTTGGCAAGTACGATCAGGCGCGCGCCAGCTATCGCAAGCTCATCGCCGAGCAGCCGCAGCCGGAGGACTATCTCAATGCCGGCCATACGGAGTGGGCTTCGGGTCACGTCAAGGAGGCCTACGCCTACTACTTGCAAGCCGCCGCGGGGAAGGACTTCGGCTTCTTCGCCAACCTCTTCGACGCCGATCGTTCTGCGTTGATTCGTGCTGGTATAGACCTAGAGGAGATCGCCCTCATGCGCGATGAGATGCAGTTCGTCCTTCCTGAGGAAGAGATGCAACCCGACCATTAAGAGGAAGCTGTGCAGAACCGCCATCCTGCGCTGCCCGCCCGAAGCAGGGGCTGCATGCCTCTCATAGTCGGAGAATAGCCCCGTAAGCAGAAGATTATTCTAAATCGAAGCCGACGATGTCAGTAGATACACTGCATCGCCGGCTTTCTCTCTTCTTTATATCTATTTTTGCGCCGTTTTCAAGAACGAACGCATATACATATACAGTAAACGAAGAATGAAGAAGCAAACCCAAGCTATCCACACCCAATTTCAGCGCCCGGACGCCTACAGCTCCCTGAGCATGCCCGTCTATCACACCGCAGCCTACGAGTTTGGCGACGCCCTCAGCATGACCGATGCCTTCTGTGGTCGCACCGACGACCCGGACTATTCGCGTGTCATGAACCCCACCGTGACTTTCTTCGAGAATAAGGTTCGCGCACTCACCGGCGCCACCGACGTCATCGCGCTCAGCTCCGGCATGGCCGCCATCAGCAACGCCCTCTTGGCTGTCGCCGAGGCTGGACAGAAGATCGTCACCTCGCGCCATCTTTTCGGGAACACCTACTCCCTCATCACCGGCACACTCCGGCGGTTTGGCATCGAGCCCGTGCTCTGCGACCTGACCGACCTCCGCGCCGTGGAGCAGGCCATCGACGACCGCACCTGCGCCCTCTTCCTCGAGATCATCACCAATCCGCAGATGGAGGTGGCCGACCTCCGCGCCCTCTCGCGCATCACCCGTAGCCGTGGCGTGCCTCTCATGGCTGACACCACGCTCATCCCCTTCACCTGCTTTGACGCCCGCGCACTCGGCATTGACGTCGAGATCGTCTCCACCACCAAATACCTCTCCGGCGGCGCCACCTCCATCGGCGGACTCGTGGCCGACTACGGCACCACGCCCGACTTTGGCCGCCGCATGCGCACCGAGATGCTCTTCAACTTCGGCGCCTACATGACGCCTCACGTAGCCTACATGCAGACCATCGGACTCGAGACGCTCGACGCCCGTTATCGCATCCAGGCCACCAGCGCTCTCCGCCTGGCCGAACGCCTCCGCGAGCTCCCTGCCGTCCGCGCAGTGAACTACGTCGGCCTGCCCGACAACCCCTACCACGACCTGGCTCGCCAACAGTTTGGCGACACCGCCGGCGCCATGCTCACCATCGAGCTCGCCGACCGCGATGCTTGCTTCCGCTTCATCGACCGCCTCCAGCTCGTCCGCCGCGCCACGAACCTCTTCGACAATAAATCCCTCGCTATCCACCCGGCCAGCACCATCTTCGGCAACTTCACCGAAGCGCAACGCCGCGACATGGACATCAAGGAGGATCTCATCCGCCTCTCCATCGGCCTCGAAGACCCCGACGACCTCTTCGACGATCTCAAGCAAGCCGTGTCCGACTAACTAATAACTAAACGAGCGGACACTGGCTGGTCCGCCCTCACTCGTAACTCGTAACTCGTAACTCGTAACAGATGTCCACCTACAATTTCGACAAAGTCATCGACCGCCGTGGCACCGGCGCACTCAAACTCGAAGCCCTCCAACCGCGCTACGGCAACGCCCACCTGCTGCCCCTTTGGGTGGCCGACATGGACTTCGAGACCCCGCACTTCATCACCGACGCCCTCCGCCGGCGCCTCGAGCACTCCCTCTTCGGCTACACCGTCGAGCCGCCCGACTATCGCCCCACCATCATCCGCTGGATCAACGAGCACCACCACTGGGACGTTCGCCCTGAGTGGCTCGCCTACATCCCCGGCATCGTCAAGGGCATCGGTATGGCCATCAACGTCTTCCTCCGACCTGACGAGAAAGTCGTCATCCAGCCGCCCGTCTACCACCCCTTCCGCCTCACCCCCGAGGGCAACGACCGCGAGGTGGTCTACAACCCACTCCTCCCGCTCGAGGACGGTCGTTACGCCATGGACCTCGACGGACTGGACCGCCTCTTAGACGCCGATCCCAAGTGCCGCATGCTCCTGCTCAGCAACCCGCACAACCCCGCCGGCATCGTCTGGAGCCCCGAGACACTCCGCCGCTTGGCCGACATCTGCCACCGCCGCGACGTCCTCGTCATCTCCGACGAGATCCACGCCGACATGACCCTCTACGGCCACCGCCACACGCCCTTCGCCACCGTCTCCGACGCGGCCGCGGCGTGCAGCATCACCTTCGGCGCCCCCTCGAAGACGTTCAACATCGCCGGCATCGTCAGCTCCTACGCCATCGTGCCGAACGACACCCTCCGCCGCCGCTTCTACCGCTGGCTCTCGGCCAACGAGCTTGACGAGCCGACCCTCTTCGCGCCCATCGCCACCATCGCTGCCTACCGCTACGGCGAGCCTTGGCGCCGCGCCATGCTCAGCTACGTGGAGGCCAACATCGACTACCTGATCGACTATTGCGCGCGCCACCTGCCCGCCATCCGCCCGCTGCGCCCCGAAGCCTCGTTCCTCGTCTGGCTCGACTGCCGCGGCCTCAACCTTGATCACGACGCCCTCATCGACCTCTTCGTCCGCCGTGCCCACCTCGCCCTCAACGACGGCCAGATGTTCGGCCCCGGTGGCGAAGGCTACATGCGCATCAACGTCGGCACCCCCCGCGCCATCCTCAGCGAGGCCCTCGAGCGCCTCCGCCGCGCCGTAGACGGTCAATGATCTATCGGGCACCCGACAAAATCGGCCGGCGTCCCTGACGCCTTGATTTTCTTTTGCTTCTTTTCTTGCATCAAGGCAAGAAAAGACGGATACAAACAGGCCTCGGGCTTTCTGTTGCGACAAGAAACAGATCGCTCGAGGCCCTTTTCATGCTGGAGCATACAAGAAACACGTCGCAAAGCTTCCGCCGCCTTCCTCGGCATCTTCGAAACACGTTGCAAACCCTTCTCCGGTATTTTATTCACTTTTTCGTGCATGCACGAAGAGCCGATCTATTTGTGTGCATAACAATGTGCATACACTTATTCTGATATATATTTCTTTCAGAAGGATGTGTGCGGATAATCATAGGAAATAGATTGATTTCATCTCCATGTGGATGCAGAAAGTAGGATATAGAGTTGTTTTCTTTATTACATGCATGCATTTTGATAAGTTACATCTGATTTCATGATTTATGTCTTGCAGGTATAGTTAATAACCATGTAAACACTTACCTGTACGCAGGAATAGAAGGATATAATATATACCACTTAATATGCATGCACAAAAATGAAATGGAGTAGTTATTTCTATTCCTGTGTATGCAGATTTATATGTAAACAATGAATAGAGGATTATGTGCATGAAGAATATATAGAATACAGGGTGAAGATATTTATATGCATGCAGGTAAATGTGTATTATATACGAATCATCTTTATGTGATAGCACGAAGAACTAAAAATGCGTCCCGACATTCCTTCCTCGATTGATTCCGCAGCCTTTGGAGGGGCCGAGAAGGGATCTCGGGTGAGAAATAGTTTCGTGGAGAATGAATCGGAGCCCTCTCTCAGGGATAATTCGTCCGTTCGATAGGCGATGAATGCTTCTCGACTCGAAAAACGTCTCGCCGACGCTCGGGAGAGGCCCTCTCTTGAAAACAATGGCGTCGCCTCGACTTCCGGCATCAGATCTCATCTTGCGATCCCTTTCACGCCACTTCTCGAGAGGGCTTTGCAGTTTCGTTTTTGCAAACTCGAAGTTGCAGAATTGGGAAACGCATGTACATTTGCGTCGGATTTGTAATGATTACAACTCCAGGCATACAAAACATCATCAAACAGTAATATTCATGGTAACTATCATCAATCAGCAAGTACCTGAATTTAAGGTTCAGGCATTCCATAACGGAGAGTTCAAAACAGTGACGAACAAGGACATCGAAGGCAAGTGGGTCGTATTCTTTTTCTATCCCGCCGACTTCTCGTTCGTGTGCCCCACCGAGCTGCTCGACCTGCAGAACAAGTACAACGACTTCAAGGTCGCTGGCGTAGAGGTGTACGCCGTGAGCACAGACTCACACTTCGTTCACAAGGCATGGCACGACGCATCGGATAGCATCCGTCAGATCACCTACCCGATGCTGGCCGACACGACCGGCGCCCTCTCACGCGCTTTTGGCGTGATGATCGAGGAGTCGGGCATGGCTTACCGCGGCACGTTCGTGGTAAATCCACAAGGCCAAATCAAGGTGGCAGAGATCCAAGACAACAGCATCGGTCGTAACGCCGAGGAGCTCTTCCGCAAGGTCGAGGCTGCACAGTTCGTTGCCGGACACGACGGCGAGGTGTGCCCCGCAAACTGGAAGAAGGGCAACAAGACGCTCAAGCCGAGCATTGATCTCGTAGGTAAGATCTAATCGAGGTGCACCATAAATGGCGAATTGCGGCGTGGCATGCGGCATTTGAGGGGCATGAGCTTGACTCTCCCGCTTAGCCTCTACGCCTTGCATTTCATCCATTTCTGAACTCATCTCGCTTCCCGGCCGTTGGGCTGGAGCACTTTGTAGTATAAATCACACGCGCCGGAGGGACGGAGGCTTTCAAATCCTCTTCCTTCCGGCGCATTTTTGTGTGTAATCGAAAGGTTTAGTTTTGCGCCTCAGAAAAACAAACACATCATACGTAACATGGAAAAGATAAAACGAAGTGTCCGCTGG
The DNA here is from genome assembly GCA_938036405.1 of uncultured Tannerella sp. Lineage (GTDB taxonomy): Bacteria > Bacteroidota > Bacteroidia > Bacteroidales > Tannerellaceae > Tannerella. Next base: position 3,097 of record CALHPT010000327.1, on the reverse strand, counting down.
TTCGGACTGTTAATGCTCATCGCGGCATCGGTACAGGCACAGATCCTGACGCCGGTGAAGTGGAAAATCAATTTGGAAGACTCCGAGGAGGCTGAGAAGACGCTGACCTTCACAGCTACAATCAATCGGGGGTGGCACGTTTATGACATGAATCTGCCCAAGGGTGGGCCGATCTCCACGTCGATCAAATACGAAAAGCTGAAGGGCGCCGAGCTGGTGGGCAAGCCCACGGCCTCGGTGCGTCCGACCGTGACGCGCGACGAGGTGTCGTACCCGGGCCTCGAGTTGCGGTGGTACTCCAACTCGGTCACGTTCACGCAGAAGATCCGCGTGACCGACCCGAAGGCGTTCAAGATGGTGGGCGAAGTAGAGTTTATGGCGTGCAACGACGAGTCGTGCCTGCCGCCTGAGACGGAGTCATTCACCTTCGATCGCAAGCACGTGGCGCGCACCAAGCAGGCGGCCGAACCCTCTGCGACGGATGGCAGCACGGACGCTGGCTCGGATGTGGACAACGCCGACACGGCCACGGACGATGCCTCATCCGACGGTGCGGGCGCGGACGGTCCCGGAGGGATCGCGTCAGGCGGATCGCAGTCGACGACGCCCAAGGGGATGCTGACGGATCGCCCGGAATGGTGGACGCCGGTGATCGACAACCTGAAGTCCTTCGGCGACGCGACCGTTTCGGCCGCGGATACGTCGTGGATCTACATCTTCTTGGCCGGCCTTGCGGGCGGACTCATCGCACTACTCACGCCGTGCGTATGGCCGATGATCCCGATGACGGTCAGCTTCTTCCTCAAGCGTAACAAGAGTCGCCGGAAAGCCATCGCCGACGCGCTGATCTACGGTGCCTCGATCATCATTATATACGTCGCGATGGGGCTGCTCATCACGGGTGTGTTCGGGGCGAGTGCGCTGAACGACTTGTCGACGAACGCGGTGTTCAACATCCTCTTCTTCGCGCTGCTGGTGCTGTTTGCCGTGTCGTTCTTTGGGGCGTTCGAGCTGGTGCTGCCGGCGTCGTGGACGAACCGCATGGACAGCAAGGCGGACTCTACGTCGGGCATCCTGAGCATCTTCTTCATGGCCTTCACGCTGGCGCTTGTGTCGTTCTCGTGCACGGGACCGATCATTGGCACACTGCTCGTCGAGGCTGCATCGCAGGGCAAGACGATCGGGCCGGCCGTCGGGATGTTTGGCTTCGCGCTGGCGCTGGCCATCCCCTTCGCGCTGTTTGCCATCTTCCCGAACATGCTGCAAAACATGCCCAAGTCGGGCGGCTGGTTGAACTCGGTGAAGGTGGTGCTGGGCTTCTTGGAGCTGGCGCTGGCGCTGAAGTTCCTCTCCGTGGCCGACCTGGCTTACGGTTGGCGGTTGCTCGACCGTGAGGTGTTCCTCGTGCTGTGGATCGTCATCTTCGCCCTGCTCGGGTTCTACCTGTTGGGCAAGATCCGCTTCAGTCACGACAGCGAGTTGCGCCACGTGTCTGTGCCGCGGCTCTTCATGGCCATCGTCTCGCTCGCCTTTTCCGTCTACATGATCCCCGGCCTCTGGGGCGCGCCACTGAAGGCTGTCAGCGCCTTTGCTCCGCCGCTCTACACGCAGGATTTTAACTTGTATAAGGATGAGGTGCACGCCGTGTTTGAGGATTACGAGGCGGGTATGGCTTACGCCAAACGCGTGAAGAAGCCTGTGCTGATCGACTTCTCGGGCTACGGCTGCGTGAACTGTCGGAAGATGGAGGCGGCCGTATGGACGGATGCCCGCGTGAAGAAGTTGCTCGAAGAGAAATACGTCTTGATCACCCTCATGGTGGACGACAAGACGAAGCTGCCCGAAGCGCTCACCATCACGGAAAACGAGAAGGAGCGCCGACTGAAAACGATCGGCGACAAGTGGAGCTACCTGCAGCGCTCGAAGTTTGGCGCCAACGCGCAGCCTTTCTACGTGATCCTCGACAACGAGGGTCGGCCGCTCGCCCCGTCGTACGCCTTCGATGAGGATGCCTCGAAGTACGTCCGCTTCCTTGAGAACGGCTTGACGCGGTACAAGCAACAAGGCGAGACATCGAATAACGAATAAACACCGGAGAGAGGGTAGGGGAATGATTGGGATGCCTCTACCCTCTCTTCTTTACCCCCCTATATTCTCATGCATACGAAAGAAGAAAAGATGGAGGCCTTCGGCCGACTGCTCGACATCATGGACGACCTGCGGGAGAAATGCCCGTGGGACCGCGTGCAGACGCGCGAGAGCCTCCGCACAAACACCATCGAGGAGACCTTCGAACTGAGCGAGGCCATCCTCAAAGATCACCCCGAGGAGATCAAAAAGGAGCTGGGCGACTTGCTGCTCCACATCGTTTTTTACGCCAAGATCGGCCAGGAGAAAGGCGAGTATGACATCAAGCACGTCTGCGACGCCCTCTGTGAGAAGCTGATCTATCGCCATCCGCACGTCTACGGCACGACCGACGTCCAGGGCAGCACGAGCCGCGTGGAGCAGAACTGGGAGCAGCTCAAGCTGAAGGAAAAGGACGGCAACCGCACCGTGCTGGACGGTGTGCCGACGTCGCTGCCCGCGCTCATCAAGGCCTACCGCATGCAGGACAAGGCGCGCAACGTGGGCTTCGATTGGGAGCGTCGCGAGCAGGTGTGGGACAAGGTCAGCGAGGAGCTGGGCGAGCTGCGTGCCGAGCTGGATCGCGCTGACGCCGACGCCTCCGAGGCGGAGATGGGCGACTTCCTCTTCAGCGTCATCAACGCCGCGCGCCTCTACGGCATCAACCCGGACAACGCGCTGGAACGCACGAACGCCAAGTTCCGCCGTCGCTTCGACTACCTCGAGGCGCAGACCATCCGCCGCGGCCGCTCGCTCAAGGACATGACGCTGGCCGAGATGGACGCCATCTGGGACGAGGCCAAGCGGCAGGGGATGTAAGTCCCCCGGACGGGCATCAGGAATGCCCCCGCCCCCCCTAGAGTTTACCGAGTACAGGAAAGGTCGGGGCGCGTATGGCATACCCTTACCCCGTGAAACCAAAAAATCTCCGAGAGAGCACTGATGAATGGCTCTCCCGGAGATTTTTTTG
>CALHPT010000326.1 GCA_938036405.1 uncultured Tannerella sp. | reverse complement strand
CGAGCCCGTCGCGGTCGCGGTCGAAGGGGCGGGAGGCGCGCGTCGGGTCGCTCTCGCGGGTGGAGAAGGCGCCGATGCCGTCGAAGCTGCCGACGGCCGTGGGGTTGACTTCCTGTGCGCCGCCGCAGACGATGCACTCCTGCAGGCCCTGCCGGATGAGCAGTGCGCCGAGTCCGATGGCGTGCGCACCGCTGGCGCAGGCGCCGGAGATGGTGAGGTTGATGCCGCGGAGGCGGAAGATGCAGGAGAGGTTCATGGTGACGGTGGAGTTCATCGATTGGAAGATGGAGCCGGAGCCGATGAGCGTCGTGTCGCGCTTCTCGCGGAGGATGTCCATGCTGTGGACGACGGCCTCGGCCGTGCTGTCGTTGCCGTAGAGGATGCCCACGTCGTGGCGGTCGATGTAGTCGGCGTCGAGGCCGGCCTGACGGAGGGCGTCGCGGGTGGCGACGTAGGCGTACTTGGCTTGTTCGGGCATGTAGGTGCGTTGGCTGCGGCTGAGTTCGCCCTTGAGGTCGGGCGTGTCGAGCCGGGCGGTGAGTGCCGACCGGAAGCCGAGCTCTTTGCGCTGGGGGTCGAGGGTGATGCCCGACCGTCCCTGGCGGAGGGATTGCTCGACGGCGTCGAGCGTGGTGCCCAGGCAGGAGTAGATGCCCAGGCCGGTGATGACTGCTCTGTTCATTCTTCGGTGTAGTTATGAGAAGTTACGGGCCAAGGCCCGAGTAGTTAGGGTAGTAAAGGGTAGTAAAGGGTAGAGACGTAAAAAATGCCGGGCACCCCCGTGGGTACCCGGCAAACTTGGCTGGCGTCCCTGACGCCTCATTCCTCCGGTAGCTTGATGTCTGGATTACCGTCGTCGGGTTTCTTCGGATCCTTCGGCTTCTCGTCCGGCTTCTTCGGCTGCTCCGGTTGTTTCGGGTCGGGCGTAGGCTTGGGATCCTTAGGCTCTTTCGGCTGTTTCGGTTCCTTGGGCTGCTTCGGCTCTTTGGGTTGCTTGGCAGCTTTGCGCTGAGCGTCGCTTTGGTTAAAGGTGGCTTTGGCTTCGTGGGTGATCCGATTGATTTGGTCGATCAGCTCGCCAATCACCTTGCGCTCCGGCTCGGTGGGTGCCATCGTATAGGCCACCTCGATGTGAAAGAGGATAGCATACAAGGCGTCTTCGTTCTTCTTACGCACCTCTGCAGCTGAGGGCAAGTTTTTGCTTGCTGAGGTTAGTGTTCGTGCCATGCGCAGCGTGTCGAACGCCGTGTTCGTGGTGCGCAGCAGTTGGATCAGTTCGGCCACACCGACGGTCGTAATCGCTGCGGCGTATTCGGATTTGTCCAAATCGTTGAGCAAGCCCTTGATATGCGCTGTCTCACCGGCCCACCGTTCTTTCTGCAATCCTTTATATGTATCGACCACAAGTTTCAGCTTGTGACCGGCTTCGCGGCGTGCGGGTAGGGGCGAACGGGCGGCGCTACGGATGTCTTGGAAGAGTGCGCTAATGATCTGATCACGTTCCTCGTCTTTTTTCAGGAGTGACTCTGATTCTTCGGAGGCCTTGATTTCACGGGTGATCTCGCCTTGCTCCTTGAGGCCCGTGTCCCAAGTGACAATGTCGGAGGCGTCCAGAAGGATTTTCTCCGGCCCAATCTTGGAGATTACGTCATAAAGGCGCTGTAAATAATCGGTGTGCAGGTCCAGCTGATAGCGCCTGCAATTCGGTTCGTCGATTCGTTTTATCGGCTTCATTCTTACTTATTGGTGTTTGAGTGAATTGTAAATAAACTATAGGCACCACCTACTTCTATCCCCTCCAGGGGATGAGGGCGTACCCGTCTGGAAAGTCCCTATCCCCTGAGGGGATGAGGGCGTACCCGTCTGGAAAGTCCCTATCCCCTGAGGGGATGAGGGTGTACCCGTCTGGAAAGCT
>CALHPT010000325.1 GCA_938036405.1 uncultured Tannerella sp. | reverse complement strand
CTCGAGTTTGCCACCGCCGCGCTCTACGATTCGGACTCCGCCTTCTTCAAAGGCAGCGTCACCGACGCCACGGGCACCTTCCAACTCGACCGCGTATCCCCCGGGCGCTATACGCTTGAGGTCCGTTTAATCGGCTTTCAAACGGTGCGCAAACCCGTCGACCTACGCGCCTCCGAACCCGACCTCGGCACGATCACCCTCGCCGAAACGGGCGTCGGGCTGAGTGAAGTGACGGTCACGGCCGCCCGACCGAACATCACCAATCGCAACGGCGTGCTGACGACGACCGTCGTAGGCTCCGTGCTGGCCAATGAACACACGCTTACCGACCTGCTGGGGAAGATCCCGGGCATCATCAGCGACCAGGGCGGCATCTCCGTTTTTGGCGGCGGCTCGCCGATCTACTACATCGACAACCGACGTGTGCGCAGTGGTACGGAGCTGAGCATGCTCGACGTGAAGAACATTCGCAAGGTCGAACTGCTGACCAACGCCGGCGCTAAGTATGGCGCGGACGTGACGGCGGTGATCAAGATCTACACCCTGCATCGCGCCACGGGCCTCTCCGTCGAGGCGGGCGCCAACGGTAGCCTCAGCGAGCGCTTCAGCCACGGCGAGCACGCCTCGATCGGCTACAAAACGAAACGCCTCAACCTCTCGGCCTACTATGGATATAGCGACTACCGCAACCGCTCGCACCAATTCTCCATCAAAGGAATCGAAGCCGACACCGCACGCCAATACACCACCGACAGCCACCAACTCCCCTACAGCCGGCAGCACAGCTACAACCTCAGCGCCGATTGGGAGATCCGCTCCGGGCAGACCGTCGGCGCACAGCTGATCGGATCGCGCACCGACGCGGGCGTGACTTCCGACGATCACAACATCGTGCGCATAGGCAACCGTGCGCCCGAAGCATTTGACAGCCCCAGCGATATGAACCATGGCGGAACGGACCTCCAGCTGAACGCTTTTTATAACGCCGACTGGAGCAAGCGATTTTCCACGTCGCTCAACGCCGACTACGTCTCCTCGCGCGACAAAAAGTACCAGACCGTGCGTGAGCTCATGGCCCGGGATACGGCCCTGACCGACTCGAAGCTGCTGGCCAACTACGACATCTACGCCACCGAACTCACCGCCGACCTCAACCTCTCCGACGCCCTCTGGCTCTCTTTAGGCGCCGAATACAGCCGCATCAATGGCAGCGGACAGCACTTCATTTATGCCGGCCGATTGCCCGAGTCGCACTATCGGAGCACTGAGGACAAGGCCGCGGGATACGCCGAGCTGGCGCTGGGCCTTGAGCGATGGGCCTTCAGCGCCGGACTGCGCTACGAGCGTGTCGCCCGCCGCCACACCGACCTCGTGGACGCCTCCGAAAGCCTCAGCGACACGGACGTTCAGCTCTTCCCCTCCGCCTCTGCCTCCTACGCCGACGACCACTTCAACACCTCCCTCACCCTCTCCACCAAAACGGATCGGCCCGCGCTCTCCTACCTCGGCAGCCGCACGTATTATCAGAGCCGCTTCGTCTACCAAAAGGGCAATCCGCTGCTCAAACCCTCGACCTCGTACAACCTCGAGTGGGCCTTCGGGTGGCAGTGGCTGAACCTTCGGGCCGGATACACCCGCACCAACAACTATATCTCCAGCCTCTTTGTGGACGATCCGGCCCTCCCGGACGCCATCATCAGCACCTGGCAGAACTTCCCCAAGGCCGAATTCTGGCAAGCCAGCATCGACCTCCGCCGCGCCTTCGGACCTTGGTCGCCATCGCTCTCCGCGGGCGTCGTCAAGCCCCGACTTCAGGGCGTTTATCTGGGCGAGGCCGTCGATTACAACGAGCCGGGCTATTACGTCCAGACGAACCACTACCTCCGGCTGCCGCTCGGCATGACCTTCAACCTCGACTTCTACTACAACAGCGGCGGCAACCAAGGCATCTATCGCTTCGACCCCTATTGGTCGCTCGGCGCAGGGCTTCGCAAGAGCTTCCTCAGCGACCGACTCGACGTCAAACTCTCCGCCAGCGACCTTTTCCACACGCTCGATTACTACGAACGGGCACGCATCAATCGCTTCAGCTTCTATCAGAACGAATATTACGCCCAGTGGGACGTCTCGCTCAGCCTCATCTATCGTTTCAATCAGCAGCAACTGAAGTACGGCGGCCGCTCCGCCGCTGCGAAAGAGAAAAAGCGACTCTAACCTCCGATCCTCCTCCCGTCGTGCCACACGACGAGGCCAAAATGGAAATCGCCATCCCGTCGTGCAGCATGACAGGATGGCGATTCTCTTTTACGCCTCCTCGTCAAGTAAACTCCAAATAGCTTCTTACGTATTCCTCCTTTTCTTTGCGCCCGTTTTTATGGTAACGAAATGAATAGATGGATTACGGTCGGTATGATCACTTGGATGATGATCATTACGACACACTTCGCCGCAATGGCACAGTCCGACCCCTCCGGAATAGAAGAGGATGGCGTCTGGATGGATTGGCGGGAGCGCATGAAGCTCCTGAACTATACACCCCGATATTTTGGCCCTAACGCATTCCCGTTTTCTGAACTCACTGACGGACGCATCGGTAATCGATGGGAGCTGGAGCTGCGCGGCGAATATCACGAAGCGGCCGGCGATCGCACAGCCGATCTCTTTGCGCGTCTCTTTATCCCCATAGCCGACGGACGCGCAGGCGTAGAGATGAGCGGTGTCGTGGGTGAGACATATCAGATGTCACGCACCACACAGCTCCGTAGACATGCCGCCGAGCGTCGTCCGCCGGAGTATTGCATCGGTGATTTTATCCTCCGATCCTTCTATCAAGTGGTCCGTAGCGACCGCTGGCTTGATCTGATGCTCAGCGCCAATCTCAAGACGGCCAGCGGCAATCGGTTGGCCGACGCGCGATACACGGATGCGGCCTCATATTGGTTCGACGCCACTGCCGGACGCGACCTCTTCCAACTCGACGGAGGCCGCATCGCACTCCGACTACAGGGAATGCTCGGCTTCTATTGCTGGATGACGAACGATCCCGTCTATCGACAAAACGATGCGCTGCTTTTCGGCGCCGGACTGAGCGGACGCCTCTACAACGTCTCTTTCGCCGCCGACTACTCCGGCTTTAGTGGCTACAAAAACACAGGTGACCATCCCGCCACCTACCGCTACAAGCTCGAGTATGAATACCGCAAAAACATTCTCTCCCTTCGTTTTCGCTACGGCGTTTATGACAACCTCTACGACAGTTTTTCCGTCGGCTATATCCGCTGCTTCTGAGCCCACCGCCATCCGCCGTACCCGTATTTTCTCATCATACACACCTATCACATGAATCAAATCAGACAATGGATTGACGAAGGTCGCATAACCGACGCGATCGAGCTTCTTAACGACTACTTGGCCACTCACCCCGACAGTGACGAGGCGCTTTACCTCCGCGGACGTGCTCACCGCAAGGCGGGACGTATCCGCGAGGCCATCAACGACTATCTGGCTTCCGCGGCCATCCGCCCCGACGGCCCCGCAGCCCGCGCTTACCGCATGGAGATCGAAATCATGGACTTCTACGACCGCAATCTCTACAATCCGTAATTGACCGTCTGCCGATGCCGGCGAAGTTTAGCCGGGCACATAAGGGCGGGTTCGTCAACGCACTACCCTTCGACGACGAGCTTATAGCCTAAGCTGCGGATGTTGAGGATGCGGATATGGGGGTCGGCGGAGAGGCGGCGGCGGAGCTTATGGATGAAGACGTGTAGGCTATTGCGGTTGTAGGGACTGTCATCGTGCCAGAGGTCGAGAAGGAGCGTGCGGAACTCGACGACGGTTTCACGGCCAATGATAAGCCTACGTAACAGCTCGCTTTCCATGTACGACAGTTCCTGGGCCACTCCGTCGGCGTCAATCAGACGTTGCGCGGCGGTCTGGAAGGTGTAGCGGCCGAAATGGAGGACCGGCGGCTCGGTGTCGGTCGGCAAAACGCGCTCGGTAGGTGTCGGACGACCGAGCAAGGCCCTAATCCGCACGATGAGTTCGAGCATCTTGAAGGGCTTCTTCAGATAATCGTTGGCGCCGAGGCCAAACCCCTTGACCAGATCGTTCAATGACGAGCGCGCGGTAAGGAACAGGATCGGCGTGGTGGTGTCGACGCGGCGCATGCGACGGACCATCTCGAAGCCGTCCATTCCGGGCATCATAATGTCGGCCACAACAAGGTCAGGCCTACAACGCACGAAGCCATCCAGACCATACAACCCGTCGGCGGTGTGTGTGACCTGAAATCCTTCGCCTTCCAGTGTGTCCTTGATGATCAATGCCAGCGCGGGGTCGTCTTCGACCAATAAAATGCTGGGATTACTTTGATTTTCCATTGTCTGATAGGATGTATAAGTCATTTCGGAATCTGTATTTTGAAGATTGAGCCGCCACGAGGTCGAGGCGACACGGTAATTCGTCCTCCATGGCGCTCAACGATCTGTCGGACGTGGTAAAGACCGAGTCCGTAGCCCTTCACATCGTGGCGATCACCGGCGGGAACACGATAGAACTTATCGAAGATCCGACCGACCGAGGCCGAAGGGATGCCACAGCCGCGATCGCTCACCGTGACCATGTAAAAAGCACCCTCACACCCGGCCCAGAGGGTGATTTCCGGCTCGCCTGAGGAATACTTGATGGCGTTGTCTATCAAATTGCCAACCGCTTGGCTCAGCAGCTCGGGATCGGCCTGGAGAGTCAGGTCGGGAGGCGCGACCTCCGTCAGGAAGTGCACGGGACGGCCGGCACGGAGGCTGTACAGCCGGGTCAGCCGTTCAAATAGCGCGCGGATGGAGACAGGCTCGCGGTGCAGTTCCTGCTTACGCCGTCTTTCGAGGCTCATATCCAGAATTTGCTCCACCAATCCGCTCAAATGGGAGAGTTGATCGAGGCACAGCTGCAAATACTGCGCACGTTTGGAGGGATCCTCCCCTTGGCGATAGTTCAGGAGCGCGTCGACGGCGGAATACGCGGCTGCAATGGGCGTCTTCAGCTCGTGCGTCATATTATTCGTCAAGTCATCCTTCATCTCCTCGAGTGTGCGCTGCTGCATCACGGTGCGAATCAGGAAACGAAAAGACAGCGCCAGCAAGACCATAAGGAGCAGGGTCGAAAACAGGATCCCAGCCATCTGGCGAACGATGACGCCCGTAAGAGATGGGAGAAAGACACGGTACACGTAGTGCCGCTCCGGATTGAACGAGTAAACCGCCACATGCTTGAAGGTCGGGCGCTTCATGCTGTGCGGAAAGGAGGCTTGCAAGACGTGTCCGGTCCGTTCGTCCACGATTTCAGTACGAAACACACGGAGCGCCATGCCGCGGACGCGGAGTTCGGCGTCTATCAAGCTATCCAAGGCCTGAAGATCGACGGGATACGAAGCGTCCAACTGTTGATGGATAGACGTGCGCACCTCGCGAGCCAGTTGCTCAAGCTCGATGTAGGGCGATTCCGCAGGAACGACCGTCACCACCGTGGTACGCTTCTCTCCGATCGAAGCATTACGCATCGTCACGATGGAGTCGTTGTCTTTTTTCTTTTCGATCAGGATCGCACTGTGCTTCACGCTCGGATCGGCGCGGCGTTTTTGCAGACGCAGTTGTAGCTCCTTGCTATCGGCGCTCTCGATACAAGCCATCACGACGTGTGCGGCCTCGTCGTGCAGCGCATCAGCGAGTCCCTTGAGATAAAAAAGGTTGAAGACGAAGAGCGCAGTAATGCCCAAGAGGATGGCGGTCACGGCGCGTTTGAATTTTCGGATGTCCATCGTAGATAATGTGAGTTCGACAAAAGAATGAGATCCCCTTATCCGTAGAGAATGTCATTGATAGCATGTGGTAACGGCCAAAGTAGCTTTGGAAATGCTTGCGGGGTTCCCGCAAACGCCAAAAAGTTTTTCGAGGCACTTGCGGGATTCCCGCAAACGCCAAAAAGTTCTTCGAGGCACTTGCGGGGTTCCCGCAAACGCCAAAAAGCTCTTCGAGGCACTTGCGGGGTTCCCGCAAACACCAAAAAGTTTTTCGAGGCACTTGCGGGATTCCCGCAAACACCAAAAAGTTCTTCGAGACGCTTGCGGAAGTTCCGCAAACGCCAAAAAGCTCTCCGAGACGCTTGCGGAAGTTCCGCAAACGCCAAAAAGCTCTTCGTGACGCTTGCGGAAGTTCCGCAAACACCAAAAAGCTCTTCGAGACGCTTGCGGAAGTTCCGCAAACACCAAAAAGTTCTCCGAGACGCTTGCGGAAGTTCCGCAAACGCCAAAAAGTTCTTCGTGACGCTTGCGGAAGTTCCGCAAACGCCAAAAAGTTCTCCGAAGCATTTGAAACACGTCCGACTGCCATCTCACCGACAAAAATAGGCCTCCCGGGCGCAGCAACTGGGGCCGATAAGACTAAGTAAGACTTCGTAAGTCGGCGATAAGCATCCAGCTCGAATAGCACGCCCACCTTTGCCGCGAAAAAGATTCACACCCATCAAACGATTCATCATGAGAACGATTTTTACCCTCCTGACCCTCTTTGCGGCGCTGCTGATCACGCACGGAGCCGATGCACAAATGCGCCTTGGCGGTCGCGTCACCGACAGTGATGGCCGACCCGTAGCGCAAGCCGCCATCATCCTCCAAACGACGGACTCCATCTATGTAACCTCTGCCATCACGGACTCCATCGGGGCCTTTTACATCGATGCCACCCCGAACGAACGCGACACGTACCGCCTCATCGTGCAGCATGTGGCTTACGAAACGCACGAGCAGACCGTCCACCGAGATCAAGCCAACGAAATCGCGGTCCGACTGACCGAGCGCGCACAGGCGATGCCTGAAATCGTCGTCCGCGGGGAGCGCCCCATCGCGAGGCTATCCGGCGGACGGATCATTTATGATCTGCCCCGCCTGATCGCGGGTCGCGTGGCCGCCAATGCCTATGAGGCGCTGCTGCTACTCCCCGGCGTGCGCGAAGAAGGCGATGCCCTTACGCTGGCCGGTGCCCCCAGCCTGGCTATTTTGATCGATGGGCGCAAGACGTCCCTCTCCGGCGAGGCACTTCGGACCGTGCTCCGTGGGATCCCTGCCCGTGACGTCCGCTCGGCCGAGGTGATGTATAGTGCCCCTCCACAATACCACGTTCGCGGAGCCGCCATCCTCCTTGTCACCCGCGACGCCGCCGGGAAAGACGGCGGATGGCAGGGCCAGATCAATGCCGACTATGCCCAGCGGCATTACGCCAACTATACCCTCGGCGCGGCGCTCGTCCGCACCGCCCCGCGCTGGATGCTGCGTCTCAACGCTTCGTCCGAAGCCAGCCACACCCGCGGCGGACTCGACATCGACGCCGATCATTTCTATCACAACCACCATCAGGCCGTCACGCAGCAAGACAGAACGACCCATCGCGCCCAGACGCATCTCATTCGCATGGAAACAGACCTCCAGCTCTCCAAGCAAAGCCATCTCGGGCTGGTCTATACCGCCCGACTCGTCACCGGACGTCGCTCCGAGCGGATCGGAGAGGGCACACTCGGCCTTTCCCGTAGTTACACTTCGAACGAACGACCCACGCAGCTCCATAACGCCCTCCTCGACCTCAGCACAGGGTTCGGCCTCAAGCTGGGCGCTGAATACACGCGGTACGAAGAGCGCCTGCAGCAACATTTTGCCTACGAAAACATGCTCAATCATACCTCGATCGACTTGACGACCCGCAATGCTCAGCAAATCGACCGCCTGCGCGTATTTGCTGACCAGTCTCACCCGATCGGCAAGGCCTTGAAAGTGAATTATGGCGCCGAATACCTCTACGCAACCGACCACAGCGCACAGCGATATACCTCCGACGGCAACATCGCCAGCCCCCACATGAACGACATCAATAATCGCCTGACCGAACGCACCGCCCGCCTCTATCTGGGCGCCGAGTTCGCGCTCACATCCAACTTCTCCCTATCGGCGTCCCTCACCGGCGAGGATTATCGGTTCGCCAACACGCACGACCGTACCCTCTTCCCCGAATTTAGTCTCACGTGGGCCTTGTCCCCGGGTCAAATCCTGCAAGCCTCCCTCACGTCAGACAAGGTATATCCCGCTTACTGGGAGAGTCACGGCGGGAGAACCTTCCTCAACGCCTACGCTGAGGTTCACGGCAATCCGCTCCTCCGCCCCTATCGCTCTTACGCCAGTCGCCTGAGCTACATCATCAGCGGAAAGTTCATTTTCACGCTCTACGCCACCCGTATGCCCGGTTATTCCGTGCAACTCCCCTATCAGAGCTCCAGCAGCCCCGCGCTGATCTATCAAAGCACAAACTTTGACTACAAGCGTACCATGGGGATCAGTTTTTCTGCCCCCATACGTCCCTTTCCCAACGTGAACACCCGTCTTACCCTCAACACATTCACCGACCGCGTCCGGCATAGTCATTTTCACGACCTCACGTTCGACCGTCGCCGCATGATCCTCTATGCTCGCCTCGACAACACCATCCATCTCGGCCGCTCCCTCACTCTTGAGCTAAACGCATCGGCCATCACACCGAGCATGCAGGGTATAGCCGACATCAACGGCCTCTGGCGCATCGATACGGGTCTGAAATGGACCGTCGCACGGGGCGCCGCAGACTTGCAACTCAAGGCCGACGACGTTTTTGCCACCTGGTCGCCCCGCTTGCATACGGACTACGCCAAGCAACAGCTCCGCATGTATGTCGTGCCCGACACACGCGCCCTGACGCTCTCCTTCATCTATCGTTTGCGGGGATATAAGCCCACGAAAGCCCCCACCCTCGACACCTCGCGCTTCGGAACCTCCGAATGATCCCCCTGCGGACTACAATTAGGCTATGCCCGAACGCAAAAAAAGACCTCCCCCCTGACCTGTCATGCAGGTTCGGGAGAGGTCTTTAGCGTATTAAAAAGTATCAGGCGTTCCCTTTATCAGGGGGTAAAAGGGAGCTCCATCACATAGACATAGTGTCTCAATCGATCTTGCGGAAGCGACCGTTACGGTCGAACTTAAGCTCTAACCCGCTGGTGAGCTTGACTTCGTAGCCGTGGCGATCGCGCTCGATCTTACGAATATACTGGCCGGCATAATGCTGGCGCACAAAGTCGAGGATGGCGCGGGGCACGATAGCGTCGGGAACTCGTCCGTAACGGCAGTCGACCTCCTTCCACTCGCCATCCCTCCGAAATTCTACCTTATTCCCATCAACAAACACGACCTCATAGCTCTTGTCGAAGCCTTCATCGTCTTGCTTGGCATACGAAACCTCTACACCGCGGAAATACTGGGTCAGGAACTGTTGTGCGTTGCGTGGCAACTGGTTCGTACGGATCGGCAGATCG
>CALHPT010000324.1 GCA_938036405.1 uncultured Tannerella sp. | reverse complement strand
CCCGAATTGCGGAGCTTTCCGGGCGCCAGCTGCATGGTGTAGGTGACGGTGTCCGTCTTCCGTATTTCGGTGATGCTAACGCTGTTTGCGTAGTTCGACTGGTCGCGATAGTGGTACTTGAAAAGGATCTTGGCCTCCATGTTCGGGATCTCGACCTTGCTCACGTAGCCCGCGTAGTCGTAGGAATAGTTGAGCTGGGCCACGAGGCGATCTCTTTCGTCACCCTTTCCGCGGCGCCAGATCTCCATGTCTTCCACGAAGCCGTTGTCTTGCAGCGAGAGGATCTTGTATTCATAGTCTCCCCAAACATACCGGAAGTCGTAGCCGTAGCTGACTTCTGGTTGGCGCCAGTCCCAGACCACGGAGTCGATCGCGCCGTTCTCGTCGTAGACGATGGTGCCTTTGCGGAAGCCGCTGATTTTTACTGCGCCACTTTTTTGGCGTGTCAAGATCAGCTCGGTGCATACGGTGTCTATGGTGTAGGCCGCCATGCCGACGTCGAGCAGTGAGGCGCCCATGCGTATCTCTTTGTTGTTGACGCGGTTTCCGTTTTCGTCGACTTCGGTCAGATCCGACGAGGTGATCTCACAGCCTGCCAGCAGCAGCATGAGGGAGAGCAGAAGCAAATAGGTCGTTTTCATATCCTGAGTATGGGTCATTTGGAGTATCGTATGGCGCAAAAGTAGAGAAAATGCCTCCCGCGCTCGGTTTGGACGGTAGCCTGCCCCTGCTTTTTCGTCTTTTATAGGATTCTCATTCCATCTTAACGACGCCCTCTGGAAGGGCGCCGGGGCGGTTTCGCTTTTTGGTAGAACGGGTCATCTGTTGGCCTCCGCGATGGGTTCATTTTTCGGGGTACACACCTTCACGCGCGTACCTTTTATATATAGTCGACAGGGAATGGGGGCAACGGCCGCTCTCCGAAATGACAATCACCAGCCTCAGCGGCTACCCAGTTTGGGCCTCGAATCATGCGCCGATCCACGCCCACTTTGGGGCTCGCGAAGGCCCGTCCGGACGCCCAGACTCCGCCTTTCGATTCTCACTTTTCGCGCCTACCTTTGCGCCCATCATCGAAAGAGGCCCGCGTAAGAAGGTCTCATCAAGCCATTAAGAGGACAAATTGAATATGAAAAAAATCGTCGTTTCGCTGTGTTTGATGGCCAGCTGCCTGATGGCATACGGGCAGCGCACGTACCGCTTTGAGCGGGCGGACAGGCTGTTTCAAGAAGGAAAAGAGTTTTTCGAGCTACGCAACTACCCGGGTTGCTCGGACAAGTTGATGGCGTTCAAAGCGCTCTCCCGCGATCGCGATCGGATCCAGGAGGCCGACTACATGCTGGCCGTAGTGGCCTCCGAGCAGGGTCGAGAGGATGCAGCCGCCGTCATGGAGCGCTATCTCAACCGCTATCCCGATTCACGCCACGCCAACGAGGCCGCCTTCTACCTCGGCTCGTATTACTTCGCCCATGAGGACTACGAGGCGGCCATCCGATGGTTCAACACCGCCGAAATAGATCTGCTTGATACCGAACAGCAGGAGGATTACGCCTATCGCTTGGCCTACTCCCTCCTCCAGCAGCACGACATGCGCACGGCACGCAATTACTTCGCCCGCATTGAGCAAGTGGGCCGCAAATACCGCGTGCCCGCCACCTACTATCTGGCGTACATCAACTATGCGGAGGGCGATCTGAAGAAGGCCGAGCCGCGCTTTGAGCAACTCAAATCCGATCCGGCCTACCGCGAGCAGTCGCTTTACTACCTGATGCAGATCCATTACGTTGATGAGCGCTACGACCGCGTCAAGTCGGAGGGCAAGACCCTCCTGGCCTCCTATCCAAACAGCCGAAACAATGCCGAGGCCTACCGCCTGCTGGGCAACGTGGCTTATCGGGAAGGCGACGAAGCCACGGCGATCAAGATGCTCGACAAGTACGTCGAGAAGGCCGACTCCTTCGTTCGGGGTGATCTCTACATCCTGGGTGTCTGCCGTTATAACCGAGGCGATTATCCCGAGGCCATCGAAGCCTTGGCCGAGGTGGTGGGCGAAGAGGACGAGCTGATGCAGAACGCTTGCCTCTACCTCGGACAATGCTATCTGCAAACCGACGACCGCAACCGCGCCCGTATGTCTTTTGAACAGGCCGCCACGCTGACCTTCGACCCGAAAGTGCAAGAGACCGCGATGTACAACTACGCCCTTCTCATCCACGAGACGTCCTTCTCAGGCTTCGGCGAGTCCGTCACCATCTTCGAAGACTTCCTCAATCGCTTCCCCGACTCCAAGTATGCCGACAAGGTCAGCGATTACTTGGCTGAGGTCTACCTCACCACGAAGAACTACGACGCTGCACTCGAATCCATCGACAAAATCCGCCGACCGGGTCGGAAAATTCTTGCTGCTAAGCAGAACGTCCTCTTCCGCATGGGCGTCGAGGCCTTCACCGCGCGCCGTCCATCCGAGGCCATTCGCCGATTTGACGAAGCCATCGCCCTCGGAGTCTACGACGCTGACGCGTACAGTCAGGCGTACTACTGGCGCGGCGAGACATTCTATCGCCAGGATGATTTCAACAACGCCGCAGCCGATTATCGTTCCTACCTGAGCAATGCTGCCGACCGCTCCGCTGAGGCTTATCCCCTCGCATACTACAATCTGGGCTACTGCCTCTTCAAACAACAGCGCTACAACGACGCTCTCACCGAATTCCGCCGATACATCAACCTCGAGCCGCGCAAGGAGACCGTCTCTTATGCTGACGCCTACAATCGCGTGGGCGACTGCCTCTTCCACGCCCGACAGTTTGAGGCCGCTGACGAAAACTACACCCGCGCTGCCGCACTTCAACCCTCCAACGGCGACTATGCTCTCTATCGCAAGGGCTTCCTGCTCGGGTTACAGAAGAATTACCAGGGAAAGATCACGGTCATGGAGCGCGTGGCACGTGAATACCCTGAATCACCTCATGCCGCCGCTGCACTTTTTGAGATTGGTCGCTCGTACGTCATGCTGGAGGACGAGGATCGCGCTGCGGCTGCCTTCACGCAACTACAGCAGAAGTTCCCGCTTAATACGTTGGCTCGAAAGGCAGGATTGCAGTTGGGTTTGCTCTATTTTAATAGCAACCGCCCCGAGCAGTCTATCAAGGCCTATAAGAAGGTCATCTCCGACTACCCCGGCAGCGAGGAAGCCCGCACGGCGGTGCAAGATCTCAAGGCGGTGTACGTCGATATGAACGATGTGGCCGGTTACGCCACTTATGTGCGCTCGCTGGGCGATATGGCCGCTCGATTCGAGGTCAGTGAGCAGGACTCACTCACCTATTTTGCGGCAGAGAAGCGCTTCCTGCGCGGCGAGAACGTAGCCGAGGAGAGTCTCCGTAATTACTTGAAGCAATTCCCGAAGGGCGCCTTTAGTTCACGGGCCAACTACTACTTGGGACAGATCGCTTACGACGCGAAGAACTACGAGGAGGCCAAGAAGTATTACGAAGCCGTGATCCGTAGCGGAGACACCAAGTTTGGCGAGGATGCCCTGACGCGTAAGGGCGAGATAGAGTACATGAACAAGGACTACACTGCGGCGCTGGAGAGCTTCAAGCGACTGGCAGCCATCGCCACGACGGCCGAAGTGCGTGACGGGGCTCGACTGGGCGCCTTGCGTTGCGCACGTCGCACGAAGCAGTCGGCCGATGCCGTCAAGATGGCCGATGAGTTGCTGAAGAACGAAAAGATTAGCCCCGAGATAGCGGCCGAAGCGCGATTCCTGCGCATGAAGTCGTACATCGACCTCAAAGAGGACGCCAAGGCACAGGCTGACCTCGTCACGTTGAGCAAGGATACGCGCACCGTTTACGGCGCCGAATCTAAGTACCTCCTGGCTCAGCGTTACTTCGACCGCAACGAGATTGACAAGGCCGAAAAGGAGATGCTCGGGTTTATCGAACAGGGCACACCCCACAGCTACTGGCTGGCTCGTGGCTTTATCCTCCTCTCCGACGTCTACGCTCGCAAAGGCGACAAGTTCCAAGCGCGCCAATACCTCACTAGCTTGCAGAAGAACTACAAGGGAGGCAACAAGGAAGACATCATGGACATGATCGATAAGCGATTGGCCGCACTGAAATGAATCCGCCCTCCAGTTACTGCAACTCCCCCCTCAAATTACTTTCTGACTACTTACTACTATCTCTAAGAATGATGAGAACAGACAATCGGATACGGATCTGCGCTGCGGCAGCCCTGCTGCTCAGCTGTAGCCTCGGCCTTCGGGCTCAGGACGATCGCGAAAACACGGACGAGAAACTGCGCCGCGAACTGACCCTCGAACGTGAGTATGACCCCGGTGTGCAGGACGCGGACAAGGTCAATCGGCTGCCTGAAGTGAAAGACCCGCAGGTGACTAAGCACAAGATCGAGTACTCTCGCTTCACCACCACGGCCGACCCTGACCGAGAGATCATCACCCTGCCATCAGGGCGCGTCATGACCGACATCCCCTATAACCGCAACCGCGGCTATTTCCACTACGGCATCGGTACGCACCTCAACATGGACGGCGACGTCGGCTACCACTTCCTTGACAATGCGACCGACCGCCTCAACGCCCTCCTCTCCCTCCGATCCACCCACGGCAACGTGCGGTATAACGACTGGGGAGGTGAGAAGCAGCGCGCCAAGTACGCTGACATCCGCGGTGCCATCCACTATGCGCACCGCTTTACCCCGCTCACCTTCCGCCTTGGCGGGCAATACCGCTACAACACCTTCAACTATTACGGTTTCCCGCTCGACTCCATCTATAGCCTTGGCCCTGGGAGCATGGCGCCCGCTGTCATCTATCCCGCCGACCGCGACCGGAACCAGCTCAACCAAACGTTCGATGCCTACCTTGGACTACAATCGAACGACACCGTCGACTTTAGCTACCGGCTCGATCTCTCTTACCTCCGCTTCGTGCAGCGCTATGGCCATACGGCCCAGATTGAGGGCTTGCAGGAGAACCGCTTCTCCCTTCGCCTCGACCTTCTGGCCAACATCGACGATCGTTATTTCGGCCTTGACGCCCTTGCGCACCTCTTCAATTACGTCTACCCCACGGCTGTCCGCAACGCTATCGACTTCAATGGCTATCGCAGCCATGCCCAGATCACCCTCACGCCCTATTACCGCTACTTCGACGAGCGATTCAACCTGCGCCTCGGTCTGAATTTGGGGCTTGTTACGGGCGACTCCGCCAAGTTTTTCGCCGGCCCAGCCATTCGTCTCGAGGCTAAGCTGGCCGACCGCACGCTGCTTTACGGTCGTGCCGACGGTAACATCGGCATGAACGACGCCGCTTCTATTGCCGACCGCAACCGCTACGTGGATCACACGCTCAAAGTGCGGCCCTCGCGCACATGGCTCGACGCCGAGTTGGGCGTTCGATCGGGCATCGTCCCAGGCCTCTGGCTCGACGCTTTCGCAGGTTACGCCGTGATCAAGAGCGCCGCCTTTTTCGTCCCCTCTGACTACATCGGTCAGCCCTACGACTTCGGAAATTACAACGTAGTCTTCCAGCCCGACGCCACGTGGATGCGTATCGGTGCGGCCTTAAAGTATGCCTATCAACGTACGGCCGACTTCTCCGTTAAGGCAGTTTACAATCGCGGCAGTTTCAGCAAAGGGCAGGGTAACTCGTGGCTCTCTGGCGCAGGAATGTCGAATATGAAACCTTATGGACTCCCCGCCATAGAGGTCAACGCCGACCTTACCGTGCGACCCATCTCGCCGCTCTCCCTTACGGTGGATTACTACCTCGGTGCGCGCCGCGTCACCCTCTTCCACGGCGACAATGTCAAGATGAGCGACCTGCACGACCTCAACTTCACCGCCGCTTACAACATCAACGACACGTTTGGCGCCTACCTCAAGTTCACGAACATTCTCTCCCGTGGACAAGACCTTTGGTATGGCTATCCGATGCAGCGATTTGGCTTCATGGGAGGCTTCAATATCAATTTCTGAGGCGTTCGTGCGGTGCGCACAACGCGTTCAACAAAGTCGTTGAAAAACAAAGCGTCCTCCGGGCATGGATACGGCATCCATTGCTCGGAGGACGCTTCCTTTTTAGAAGCCTCGCGCACTCTTGTCACACAAAATAGCCTTTGGACCCCAGAAATCTGCTTTGTTACGCTGCAAAGCACTTTCCTGCCCCAGGAATCTGCTTTGTTACGCCGCAAAGCACTTTTCTGCCCCAGGAATCTGCCTTGTTACGCTACAAAGCACTTTCCTGCCCCAGAAATCGGCCTTGTTACGTCACAAAGCACTTTCCTGCCCCAAGAGGCTGCATGCTTACACCACAAAACGCTTTCCGGGCTGTCGCATAGAGCAATTCAGGCAGGGGTAGCCGTAATCTACCGACGTCAAATCAAAAGCCCCGCCCCCATCCTTGAAGAAGGATTGAGGCGGGGCTTTCCCTATGCGGGGATACCTTTCGCTGATTAGAACAGCTCGTAGGCCACGGATACTTGGAAGCCGCGCTTCTTCGCATACGTGGGGATGAAGTGATCGCCCGAGGAGGTCTTGAACTCATGGATGTAGCGCGCCGACAACGATAGTCCGTTGTCCAACCGATAGCCCAATCCTGCGACGCCCGAGAGGTCGAACGAGGCAGCTTGCTTGGATCCGCTCTTTGTGATGTCGGAGCTGCGGCCGCCAAGACTTCCTGTGACGGTGATGTTGTCCTTCAGGAAGAGGCCTGCCTGCGGGCCCAGCTCGGCAAAAAGTCCAGTGTTGGGAACAGTGAAGCGGAAGAGCACGGGCAGGGTGAGGTAGTGCAGCTGCGTCTTGACCGATGCGCCTGCGACCAGGGGTGAGGTGATCTTATAGCCCATCATCGAGTAGAGCAATTCGGGCTGTACACCCATCGAGGGGGTAAAGTTGTAGCGCGTGTATAAGCCGACGTGATAGCCTGGCATATACTTGCTCTCAAACAGACCGGAGAGCGCTTGGCCACCGGGACCTAATGAGGAGAAATCGATCTTGCTGATCGTCGAGAAGTTCGCACCAGCTTTTACACCGAAGGAGAGCTGGGCCTGTGCCTGCGTTAAACCGATGGCCGCACACATCAGGAGGAGAATCATTCTTTTCATACTGTCAACTATTAAAGGGTTAAGTGAGTCCTTATAACGGGAAAAAGGCTCCGAGATTGTGAGAGGCTCTTTGAGCGGATCTTTCTCCTTGCTGTTTTGGGCGGGCTATTGGGGTCTGTTTCTGCCCTTTTGCTCCATATAAATAATCAGAAGCCCCGCCCCCACGCTTCGGTAAACCGAGAGGATGGAGGCGGGGCTTCCCTATGCGGCGATACTTCGCTGATTAGAACAGGTCGTAGGTGACAGAGAGCTGGACGCCGCGCTTCTGCGCCTTGTCGGGGATGAGCCGGTTGACGTTAGACGAGGTCTTGAACTCTTGCTGGTAACGTAAGGCGAAGCCTACGCCATTGTCTAACTTGTAGCCGACACCAACCACGCCCTCAACGCTTAACGATGCTGCCTGCCCCTCACCACTATCGGAGAATCCGCCTCTGACGGTGCCGATATGTCCCGTTCCCACGATGTTATCCTTCAGGAAATACCCGAGTTGTGGACCGAGCTCGGCATAAAAGCCGCTGCTCGGCATGGTGTAGCGGAAGAGCACGGGCACGTTGAGATAGTGCAGCTGAGAGCGGATGTAGGTGCCATTGAGCAACGTGGTGGTCACCTTGTAGCCGGCCATAGAGTAGAGCACTTCGGCTTGCACGCCCACGGCGGGGCTGAAATTGTAGCGGCCGTAGAGCCCCAGATGATAGCCGGGGATGAACTTCATCTTGAATTGGTCTGTCTCTAAGCCGTCCCCGGGGCCGTGGATGATGAGGTTGGGCCTGCTGATTGTGGAGAAGTTGACACCTGCCTTAACTCCGAAGGAGGTGGACGACTGTGCTTGGGCATGCGTCAAGCCAAGGGCGATGGCACATGCAGCGAGGAGAATCATTCTTTTAGTTTTCATACTGTCAAATATTTAGAGTGAGTAGTCTGTAAGCGAATGTCTAAGGGGAGAATGGTTAGAGGTGAGCTCTTTCGAGTGCAAAGCTGCCAAATAATCATTAATCACGCACGCCCCTGCTTGCTCTGAATGTCTTTTCCCGGGGGGAGTCGGGCGCTCCGCTACGTATGAAAAAGGAGGCACGAATCATGGCCTCATTTACCATACCCACCACGCGGCAATAAGCGTGATCGTGGCATGGGTGAGGAGCATGCCGCAAAGGATAGCGCGCGGCACGACGGCAGGGTAGGGCAGGAGCGGTATGTCAGGGATAAAGCGGGGGCGGACACGGACGTAGAGTCGGAAGGTGAGCCACGAGAAGAGGAGGCCGAAGAGGGCGCCGGGGATGATGTCCGAAAGGAAATGGACACCGAGGTAGATGCGCGAATAGGACATGGCGGCGGCCCAGAGGAAGAGGCATACGGTGTAGACGCGGTGGCGGAAGAGCAGCGAGGTGAACAGCGCGAAGCCAAACGTGTTGGCCGAGTGGCTCGACATGAATCCATAACGACCGCTCAGGTAAGGCTCTCCGGTGCGGGGGCTGATGACGGTCTGCACCACATTCATAAAGTCCGGGTGACGCGTAGGGCGAAAACGAGCGAAGAAGGGTTTGCAGAAGCCGGAGGCAAACTGGTCGCAGAGGGTGATGGCCAGCGTTAGGGCAAGGATGAGCATGACTGACTCGCGCCACGGCCGCCGGTAGCAAAGGGCGAAGAGGATAAAGACAGCCAGCGGTATCCATGCGGGGTTGCTGGTGTAGATCCACATGAAGCGGTCGAAGTAGGGCGTGTGCAGACTGTTGAGCCAGAGGAAGGCGTCACGTTCGTAGACGAGGAGTTGTTCGAGCATATCGGTGGGGTGTTAGATGCGTTCCAAATCTTTGCTAGGGATCCAACCCTCTTTACCGTCGCCGAGACGGATCTCGCGCCATTCGCCGAGGCTGTTCTTAATCGTCACCTTGGTTCCTTCGTGCAGGATGAAGAGGTCTGTACCGCTACGGTCGGGCGAGCTCTTGACGGTGACGGTAGGGGCGAAGACGATGGCTGCATCACGGACGATGAGGACGCGGCGCTCGCTCCAGGCGAAGACGTTGGCCATGATAGTGATGAAGAGGAGGAGAATCCCGAGATAGAACCCCGTCTTGCGCAGGCGGATCCATTTCGAGAAGAAGAAGAGTACGAGGCTGCCTGCGAAGAGTACGAAGCAGAGTAAGCCCACAGCGGCCCATCCATCGACGCTAAGGAGGTTGCGTACGCTATCGAAGGCGCGCCCAAAGAAGCCGTCAGTAGGTTCAATGCGATCTTCGGTGCGGAGGCGAGCCAGCTCGAGGTTGAATCGCGTGTCGCCGTCGCTCGGATTCATAGCCAGGGCGCGCTCGTAGTTGAGTATGGCGGGAGCGATGCGTTCGAGCTTGTAGTAGGCATTGCCGAGGTTATAGTAGACCTCGGCGGACTCGCCATAGTGCTTGATCAGTGCTTCGTATTGCTCGGCGGCAGCGGGATAGTTGCCATCGGCGTAGGCCTTTTCGGCAGCGCGTAGTACGCCGTCACGGTCGGAGGCATGTAGGCTGACGGCAGTGAAGAGGAACGCTAAAAGAATGAGGGAGATTTGCTTGATAACAGTCATGTCAGTTCAGTGTTTGATGATGTTTTCCATCCGTCCGATGGCGTCGGCAGTCTGTCGATAGAGAGTGTCGATGGCGTCGGCAGCTTGTGAGGGGGCGTAACGGGCAAACTCGCACGTGTCAAGTATCTGCATCAGGTCTTTGGCCAGCGTTTCGTCTGCACCAAAAGAGGCCAGCTCGTTGCCTACGTTCTCTCGCGTCAGGTCGGCTTGCGGGATGTTAAGCTTGTCGCTGAGGTAGCCCCAGAGTGTGCGGGAGATCTCGTCGTAGAAGGCTTCGCGGCGACCTTCCTTCATCAGCTTCTCAGCCGTCTTGAGTCGGCGCAGCGCCACCTTATTGGCGCGCTTGGTGCGGACAAAGGCCAGGTCGGCATTCTCCTTCATCTGTTTACGGTAGATGATGAAAAAGACGGTGAAGAGCAGGGCAATGAGTATGTAGGCTAATACGTAGGTGAAAGAGCCGAAGAAGATTTCGCCACGGACATTGACAAAGTGTGGGCGAGAGGTCTTGATGTAGCGGATGTCCTTGCTGAGGTACTTGACGCTCTCCTGTGAACCGTAATTAGAGACTGCGGGTGCGGAGCCGCCTTCGGGACCTTTTTCCACATGCAGTTTGAAGGGTTCAGAGGTCAGTGTCTTATACGATCCGCTGCGAGGGTCGAAGTAGGAGAAGCGGATGGCGGGGATCTCGAAGTCGCCGGCGTAGCGCGGGATGGCTATATACTCGATTGTCTTCGTTCCGCTTGATCCGGCGGCGGTGGTGCGGATGTTCGTCTCCACCTTTGGGTCATAGACTTCGAAGTCGTTCGGGAAGGTCACGGTGGGGTTTTTGGCCAGCTTGATGTTGCCGTTGCCTGTGAGTGTGACGGTGACGGTCACGGCCTCGTTTGTCTTGGCTTGGTTGGAGTTGATGGTGGCCTTCATCGTGTAGCCACCTACGGCGCCGTTGAACGATTCGGGCTTGCCGGAGGGTAGCGGCTTGACGTCGATGGTGACGGGCGCCGTGGTGAGCACCTTGCGGATGTCCTGATAACCGCCGCCCATAAGCTCGTCGAAGATGCTTCCCGAGCGTTGCTTGACGCGGACGTGCGCAATGGCATCGAAGCGGCCCGAGCCAATGGTGATCTTGCCCGAACGCTGGGGGTAGAGGATGGTTTGCTTGAAGACGGCGGTGCGATAGTTACGGCCGTTGTAGTTTTCGAGGGTCCACTGGGGGTTGAGCTCGATGTCTTGGGCGAGGAAGCCCTCGAACTCGGGGAATTTGATGTCGTCGAGGTCGACGTCATAGAGGGAGTAGATCTTGAAGGTGACGAGGATGCCCTCCTGCTCGTAGACGCTGCGGTTGGACACGTTCATGCGTACGAATAGCTCATTGGTGCCGACGCTCGTTGAACCTTGCGAGGCGCCTCCGCCGCTTGATCCGCT
>CALHPT010000323.1 GCA_938036405.1 uncultured Tannerella sp. | reverse complement strand
GCATCCTACAAACGCGACCTGTGCCTGCCGCACAGCGTTCCTTCACCTGCCACGAGTGCCCAGCGGCACCGACCAAAGAATGAGGGCCGGCCACACCAAGGAACGATCGCTCATCCATTCGGATGAGGCAGCAGGAAGATGACGTGAAGTCGGGATCGGGTAGCGACGCACACCGCTGATGTCAGAGGGGGACACTCCATACTCGAAATTTGTCCGACCTTCCGCCCCTGTCGTACGCTATACCAGCAGGATCCGATCGTGTGGTTGTTTTTGGCATGAGTAGGAGGACGGACATCGTGACAGCAGCGTTCCGTTCTACCCAGCCCGCTCTTTTGAGGCTTTTAAAGCATGTTAGAAAAAACTCTCAAACCGTACCGACGCCCTACATCATCATCAGCATAGTTTTTGCTCTCATCAACGTCTCCCTACCAATAGCGCGCGACGTTATGCTCCCCTCAGATATTCCGTTCGTCACGCTGGCACCCCTTTTATGTTCGCTTATACCCTTCTTCCCCCATCCGGCGAGCATTGCATACTCTACATGCTGGCTCGTTTTGCTCGTCGCACCGCATGCGTCCGTCAGCGACATGATAATAACCAATTTACTATTTCACTTTTTTCTCGGTCGCTTTCTATCCAGAAATAAGGTAGCGCTAATTTTTCTATTCAACGAGGCGGCGTACGCACTCGCTCTCGCCGCCATACGTTCCTCAGCGCAGGGTATAAGGACCTTTCTTTTCAACGTTATCTCAGGCTTGATATTAATCACCATCGGCGTCACAGTTTGTCAGGCCGAAAAATATTGGAAAAACAAATTTCGCGCTACTGAGCAACGTCTAAATGAAGTTCGGGATGAGATCGCTAAAGAGATGCACGATCTCGTTGCCTACTCCATGTCGCAAACCGTACTTCGTGCCCGGCTCGCAGCCGAGAATCCATCTTACCCTCAAGAAGCTCGTAATGACTTCTCTGCACTTGCCGGAACCGGAGCCGACGCCCTCCATGAACTGCGAATACTTCTTTATGCCCTACGAAAAGGAACCAAATATTCTTCGCCGCCTGCGCTTGAGGCGTCCATGCCGCCACGTCAAAGTATCGAGGCGTCCATGCGCCTCGTAGCACAGGATCTTCACAACGCAGGGTTTCAGGTAGAGTGTCATATAGCGGACAATGTGAATCTCAACCGAGGTCAAATATCGATTTTGTCTCGCGTTCTCAGGGAAATGGCGGCAAACATCATCCGACATGGCGACCCCAAAAAACCTGCAAGTCTCTACATCTCTCAGAACCAGCAGCATATCCAGCTGCTCTCCGCCAACTCTGTGCGCGAGAGTCGTATTGGGCATGCAAGAACGACTGGCAGCACTTGGTGGCACACTCACGGCCTCAAATGAGGACGGAACATGGCTCGTCAGCGCAATCATTCCTATCCCCTCGATTAAGGACACGGAGTACACCACATGATTGATGTCGGCATTGTCGATGATGACGCCCTTGTTCGCCATGTCCTCACCACACTTCTCAATGCACAGAGTGACATTTCTGTGGCCTGGACGGCCAGCGACGGGGAAGAAGTGATCCAACTTCTCGGCTCGCCCAAGAATTCATCTGTCCAGGCCATTCTTCTTGACATTCAAATGCCCCGAATGGATGGGATCACCTTATCAACTATCGTTCACGAAAAGCTTCCGAACATCGCGATACTAATACTCACGACGTTTATCGATAGAGAACTAATCGACCGCACTCTGGCAGCTGGAGTGAACGGCTATATCGCCAAAGAAGACTCGATCGAATCCATCGCCGGAGCAATTCGTCAAGCGGTCGGAGGAAATTTAGTACTATCCCCCGGTCCTGGAAACCAGCTACGCACGAGAACTCCATCAACGGCGGACGAAGCCAAACCAAGGCCCACTGAGGAGACGAAGAAAGCAGATGACTCCGGCCCTCCCGAAATTAG
>CALHPT010000322.1 GCA_938036405.1 uncultured Tannerella sp. | reverse complement strand
TTTGGAAGAGTATTCCTCGCTTGCTGCTTTTATTTCTTCGTCACTCATGTTGATTTCCTCTCTTTATTCATTAATCAAAAACGGAAACAAATATAGCCGTTCCCCTCCAAAAAGCAGGGTCGGGAGATGGCTAACTGCATGAAAAAA
Source organism: uncultured Tannerella sp. (assembly GCA_938036405.1). Classification (GTDB taxonomy): domain Bacteria; phylum Bacteroidota; class Bacteroidia; order Bacteroidales; family Tannerellaceae; genus Tannerella. Next base: position 7,708 of record CALHPT010000322.1, on the reverse strand, counting down.
AGGCCGAAAGACGATTGACGCCTTCCAGCCTTAATGTAGCCCGTAGGGGAATCGAACCCCTCTTTTGAGAATGAGAATCTCACGTCCTAGCCGATAGACGAACAGGCCTTTGAAACCAATATAAATGGTGGACTTAGATGTCCCTTTTTTCTTTCTCGTTCAGACAGTCTTCTCGGGATATTAAGCTAAAGCATTAACATGCTTGGCCAACTTCGACTTCAGATTGCCTGCCTTATTCTTATGAATCACATTTTTTTTCGCCAGCTTATCGAGCATTGCGCAAACTTTCGGATACATGGCTGTTGCCTCATTCTTATCTTCCGTGCCGCGCAATTTCTTCACCGCATTACGCATCGTTTTGGCACCGTAACGATTCTGTGCGCAACGCGTTTTTGTCTGACGTATCCTCTTGATAGATGATTTGTGATTTGCCATCGTTCTCTGTTTTCTTCTTTTTATCTTATTTCTTTTGGTAGCCCGTAGGGGAGTCGAACCCCTCTTTCAAGAATGAAAATCTTGCGTCCTAGCCGATAGACGAACAGGCCAATTTATAGCTCAGAAATTACGCCTATCAGACCGTTAGGGTCACCTGCGTTTTCGTTTTGCGAGCGCAAAGATAGATGCACTTTCGAATCCTGCAAACATCCTTTCTCTTTTTTCTTTCAATAGTTGGCGATGGATGCGTGGTGGCTTAGAGGATGCGAAGGCTGTCCACTTTCAGCAGACGGCTCTTTAGGGCGTCCATGCGGCTTTGTCGGATGCGGAGTGTCATCTCGCAGGTGAGCTCGAAGGATTGTGTGAGGACGTCGGGCTTGTCTTCTTTTACGATGCGCATGACGCTGTTGAGATGAGGGTATTCGAAGGTGATGGTAATGGTTTCGTCGATGGTGCGTTCCTCGATGCGGGCGGCGGCGATGGCTTCGGCGGCGGCGGTGCGGTAGGCTACGATAAGGCCGCTGGTGCCGAGTTCGATGCCGCCGAAGTAGCGGACGACGATGATGAGGATGTCGGTCAGGTTGTTGGAGTTGATTTGGCCGAGGATGGGCTTGCCGGCCGTGGAGGAGGGTTCGCCGTCGTCGTTGGCGCGGAAGGTGGTGCGGTCGGGGCCGAGCATGTAGGCCCAGCAGACGTGTCGGGCGTCGTAGTACTTCTTGCGGTAGATGTCGAGCTGGGTCTTGACTTCGTCGGGGGTGCGGACGGGTAGGGCGAAGGAGAGAAAACGGCTGCGCTTCTCGGTGTAGTAGCCTTCGGAGAGGTCGCTGATGGTGCGGTAGGTATCTTCCATGATGGATCAGTCGGGGATGTGGGTTTCTTGTTCATCACGGAAGGCTCGGAAGTCTTTCATGATCTCTTCGATTTCTTCGATGAAGCGTGGGTCGCGGACTTTGTCGCGGACAGCTTCGTAGTAGCGCTCGATGGCGGGCAGGGCGCAGAGGTCTTTGCCGCGGAGGACGAAGTAGGGTTCGTCGGCCTCGAGGCATTGCTTGATCATTTGGATGGGATTCTTCATTTCATTCTTGTCGATAATCAGTGATAGGAAAGGATCGCGAGATCGGTGGTGGACAAAGCGTGAAAATTGCAATGAACGGACTCGCTGTCCATTGGAAATGGGGAGAAATACATGTTTTGGGTGCCTTTGTCTATAGACAATGAGGTGAAAAACATGTATTGGATGTTTTTGTCTATGGACAATGAGGTGAAAAACATGTATTGGATGCCTTTGCCTACAGACAATAGGGGTACGCACCTGTTAGATTCGCTTTCGACGGCAGACGATAGGCGAAGAAACAGGGGGAGGAGGGGGGCGATGATGGTTTTGGAGGTGGCGAGGCGCTGAACGAGAGGGGTGCCCATACACATATATAATAGGTATGGGTCAGCCTTGGGAAAGCTCTTTGCGGAGGAAGGGGGCGGTGCGGCTCTCGGTCTGTAGATCGGCGGCGAGGGCTTCTGGCGTGCCGGTGAAGAGGATGCGACCGCCGCCACGGCCGCCGTCGGGGCCCATGTCGATGAGGTAGTCGGCGCTCTTGATGACGTCGAGGTTGTGCTCGATGACGATGATGGTGTTGCCCTTGTCGACGAGCTTATTGAGGACGCCGAGTAGGACGCGGATGTCTTCGAAGTGCAGGCCGGTGGTGGGTTCGTCGAGGATGTAGAGCGTGCGGCCGGTGTCGCGTTTGGCGAGTTCGGTGGCCAGCTTGACGCGCTGGCTTTCGCCGCCGGAGAGGGTGGTGGAGGGTTGGCCGAGCTTGATGTAACCCAGGCCGACGTCTTGCAACACCTTGATCTTGCTGAGGATGGCGGGGATGTTTTCGAAGAATTCGACGGCCATGTTGATCGTCATGTCGAGGACGTCGGCGATGGACTTGCCGCGGTAGCGCACCTCGAGTGTCTCGCGGTTGTAGCGGCGGCCGTGGCAGTCTTCGCAGGGTACGAGCACGTCGGGCAGGAAGTTCATTTCGATCGTTTTGTAGCCGTTGCCTTTGCACGTTTCGCAGCGTCCGCCGGAGACGTTGAACGAGAAGCGCCCGGGCTTGTAGCCGCGGATCTTGGCTTCGGGCAGGCTGACGAAGAGGTTGCGGATGTCGGCAAAGACGCCCGTGTAGGTGGCCGGATTGCTGCGTGGGGTGCGGCCGATGGGTGACTGGTCGACGTTGACCACCTTGTCGATGTACTCGATGCCCTCGATGGATTTGTAGGGCAGGGGCTCCTGTTCCGAGCGATAGAATCGCTGGCTGAGGATGGGCTGGAGGGTGGCGTTGATGAGGGTGGATTTGCCGCTTCCGGAGACGCCGGAGACGCAGATGAAGGTGCCCAGCGGGAAGCTGACGTCGACCTTCTTCAGGTTGTTGCCCGTGGCGCCTCGAAGCACGAGGTGATGGCCGTTGCCGGGGCGACGTGTGGCGGGCACCTCGATCTGGCGCCGGCCGTTGAGGTATGACGAGGTGAGGGTGTCGGTCTTGATCATCTCCTCGGGCGTGCCGGCGAAGACGACTTCGCCACCGAGCCGACCCGCCTTGGGGCCCATGTCGACGACGTAATCGGCGCTCAGCATCATGTCCTTGTCGTGCTCCACGACGATGACCGAGTTGCCCGTGTCGCGCAGCTCTTTGAGGGAGTCGATGAGGCGGATGTTGTCGCGCTGATGGAGGCCGATGCTGGGTTCGTCCAGGATGTAGAGCACGTTGACGAGGCGACTGCCGATCTGCGTAGCCAAGCGGATGCGTTGGCTTTCGCCACCGGAGAGGGTGGCCGAGGGGCGGTTGAGGGAGAGGTAGTCGAGGCCGACTTCGAGGATGAAGTCAAGGCGCGAGCGGATCTCTTTGAGGATCTCCACGGCGATGGTGCGCTGCGCCGGCGAGAGCTTTTCCTCCAGGCCGTTGACCCACTTGGAGAGCTCGGCGATGTCCATCGAGGCCGGCTCGGCGATGTTCTTGCCGTCGATGAAGTAATGCAGCGCTTCCTTGTTCAGGCGCTGGCCCTGGCATTCGGGACAGACGGCGGTGCGGATGAATGGTGCGGCCTTTTTGCGCGCGGTGGAGGGCTCGTCGTCGCTTTCGCCTTGCATCATGGCGATGTATTTCGCCACGCCCTCGTAGGCGTAGGAGAAGCTGGAGTGGCCGAGCCACGTCGTCGTGACGGCCACCGGCTCTTCGGTGCCGTTGATGATTTCGTCCATCGCCTCTTCGGGGAGGTCCTTGATGGGCGTCTTGAGCGTTGCGCCGTGTCGCTTGCAGAGGGATTCTATCTGTCGGAAGACGAGCGTGTCTTTGTATTTCCCGAGGGCCACGATGCCCCCCTTGTAAATACTGAGCGAGGGGTCGGGGATGATCTTCTCCATGTCGATCACGTTCACCTCGCCGAGGCCCTTGCAGCGTGGGCAGGCGCCGTGGGGCGAGTTGAAAGAGAAGTTGTGTGGCGCCGGCTCACTGTAAGCCAGTCCGGTCACGGGGCACATCAGTCGGCGGCTGTAGTAACGAATCTCATCCGTCGTGGCGTCGAGCAACAGGATGAGTCCGTCGCCCTGCTTCATGGCCACGCGGAGGCTCTCCTTGAGACGTGGCCCGTCGTTGATGCTGACCACGAGCTTGTCGATGACCACCTCAATGCTGTGCATTTTGTATCGATCCAGCTTCATGCCTCGGCTGATCTCCATCAGCTTGCCATCGACGCGCACGTTGAGGTAGCCCTTCTTGCGCACCTGCTCGAAGAGCTCCTTGTAGTGCCCCTTGCGGTTGCGGACGAGCGGTGCGAGGAGGTACATCTTCCGGCCGTCATACTCCCGCATAATCAGCTCCAGAATCTGCTCCTCGGTGTACTTGACCATCTTCTCGCCGCTGAGGTAGGAGTAGGCCTCGCCAGCGCGGGCGTAGAGCAGGCGGAGGAAGTCGTAGACCTCCGTGGTGGTGCCGACGGTGGAGCGTGGGTTGCGGTTCGTCGTCTTTTGCTCGATGGAGATGACGGGGCTCAGGCCGGTGATCTTGTCCACGTCTGGCCGCTCCACGTTGCCCATGAAGTTGCGAGCGTAGGCCGAGAAGGTGTCGATGTAGCGGCGCTGACCTTCGGCGAAGATGGTGTCGAAGGCGAGCGACGACTTGCCGCTTCCGCTCATGCCTGTGATGACGGTGAGGCGGTTGCGGGGCAGCTCGACGTCGATATTCTTCAGGTTGTGCACGCGCGCACCCCATACGCCAATGGTGCCACCCCGCTCGACGCGGTCGTCTGTCTCCTCTTCTTTCTTCTTACCTATTGCCATAAGTCATTCACTTCGTCACCCAGCGCTGGTCGTAGACGGTGCGGTTGGGGGAGGTGTAATAGAGGTCTTGTTTGCGGGGGATGAGGATGGTGTAGCTGCGGCCATTGGAGATGAGCTTCGAGTCGCGCAGCCAGGGATTGAAGCGCTTGAGGTCGGCGTAGGTGATGTCGTGCGACTTGGCGAAGGCCACCAAATCGGGAATACCGGCCGAGACCGTCACCTCGTCGCAGGAGATGGGCGTGTAGAGGTCGCGGGCACGGAGCGAGAAGCCGTATTTCTGCGGGTTCTCGAAGATGAGCTTCGTGGCCAGGATGCGGTAGACGTAGCGCGCGGTCTCTTCGACGAGCCAGAGGTTCAGCACGGATGTCTCGCGCTGCGAGGCGAAGGTGCTGGAGATACGCCCCATGCCGGCGTTGTACGATGCGGCGGCCGAGGCCCAGTCGCCGTATTTATTGTAGGCGTCTTTGAGGTAGCGGCAGGCAGCCTCCGTGGCGCGGGCTACGTTGTAACGCTCGTCCACGCTGGGCGTGATCGTCAGGCCATATTCCCGTCCGGCTGATTCCAAGAACTGCCACATGCCTGCGGCGCGCGCTGGCGATACGATGCGCGGGTCGAGATGGCTCTCTACGACGGCCAGATACTTGAAGTCCTCTGGCACACCGTTGGCCTTCAGGATAGGCACGATGATGGGGAAGTAGCGGTTGGCACGCTTGATGGTCAGCATCGTGGTGGAGTGGAAGTAGGCCAGGCTGCTCAGCTCGCGGTCCATGGACTCATACATATTATATCGGGTCAAGTCGATCGTTTGGCCGCAGAAGGTGACCTTCTCCGGCACCTCGGGCGAGGTGGTCATGCCGCCGCTCTGTCGTGTCTGTTCCGAGTTTTGCGATTGGACGGGGAAGCAGGCCGTCAGACTGATTAATCCGGCAACCAGAAAGCTGGCCGCAAATTGTTTTGTTCTCATTCTCTCTTATGCTTATTGATTACTGTGATTCTTGTTTGAACTGGAGCGCACGACGTTGATGTCGCCGCTTTTACGGTGCGTTTTGCCGTCCGTTCCGGTGTATTCGATGACGTAGTAATAGGCGCCAGCGGGCACGTACTGTCCGCGATAGCGCCCATCCCAGCCGCCGTTCGGGTCGGTCCAGTGATAAAGCAGGCTGCCCTGCCGATTGAAGACGGAGGCGCTGAAGCGCACGACCGACTTATGGGCCACCTTGAACACGTCGTTCACGCCCGGCGAACTCTCTGGCGAGAAGACGTTGGGTATCTCCAGCACCGTCTCCGTGACGCTGATCTTGTAGCTATTGTCCTTGTTTGTGCATCGGCCGGAGCGGTCGCTGACCTCGAGCGTGACGGTGTAATCTCCCACGCGGTCGAAGGTGTACGTCATCTCCGGATCCGTGAAGCGCACGATGGGCACATCGCCCGTAGCCTCTCGCCGTGTGACTTGCCAGACGAAGAGCGATGCCACGGGGGTGTTGGCCCGCGCTCGGAAGCGGATCTCGGCCGGGGCCGAGAGTTCGCCCGTTTTGAGTTTGAGGTTTGACCGAGTCTCGGACGTGAGTGTCGTATCGGCGTGCACCTCGAGCGCCACCGCTTCGTAACGATCGAGGGTGGCCGTTTGTTCGATGCCGAAAGTGCGCGCGAAGAGGTCGCCCGTCAGATCGATCTTCGTATCCGTAAGCGGCGGACGGCTCAGCGAGATGTCGAAGGGGTTGCCGCGGAGTGTGTCCACGACCAGCTCTTCGGTGAAGCTGCGCGAGGCCTCCTTCCAGGTCTGCGTCAGGTAGCTGACTTCGAATTCGCGCTTGAGCTCCATCTCCTTACCGTCCGGCAGGTAGTAGCGTAGCGTGGGCAGGTCGGCCGTGCCCGCTAAGCGCAGCGAGGAGCAGGCGTCGGACGATGGGGACACACTGAGGCTCGTGAGGCGCGCCGGGTAGCGGCTGTAATCGATGATCCAGACGTAGCGTCGCAGCTCGCCGCTACCGTCGACGACGAAGTAGCCGTACCCCTCCGCGGGGTTCGTGACCGTTGAGGTAGATCCGCTTTGGGTCGAGGCCACCGCCTCCCAATCGTCCTCCACGGCCGCTTTTGTGCGGTAGCGATACCAGCGGTGCGTGCCCGTTCCGGTGTGGCTGAGGGTCACGCCGTCGGTGCCGTAGACTAAATAAACTTCCAGCTTGTAAGCCGTATTCTCCGCGGCCCGGACGGGCGTCTTGGCGCCGCCACTGACTTGATACTGGGCCCGGAGTTCACCCCCCGTCCACCCGATCGCGAGCAGAAGAAGGAGTATGGAGCATGCCTTGTGTGCTACGAAACGGTGGTGTTCCCTGCATTGAAAAATCGTCTTACCCATACTTTTATCCAAATGAGCGGCAAAAGTAGGCGTGGAATTGAGAATGGACAGGGGGGCGCTCCTTCTTCGTGTTCGTGAAGCCCCCATGTCGGCGGTGGGGAAGAATATACGTCGACAGACGCTTCGCAATGGGATAAGAGAACGTGAGTTCGATGTGATGTTAAGTGTGGAGCCAAAGGGCAGAGCGTTTCTATGGAAGCCACGCGTAATGGCCAAAACGTTTTGGGAAATGCCCCGCGGACGCTTCCGCAAGCGTCAAAAAGAGGAACATGAGACTTGCGCGGCCTGCGTAAGTACTGCGGCATTTATGGTCAACAAAAAAATGGTTTGCGAATAGACGAGAGGTCTCGGAGCTTTTTATTCATGCGTGTTAGGCATGTAGATCAATTCGCAATCCATTTTTACTTGACAATCCCCCAAAAAACGGCTTCTAAATACCCCCGGCATGCGACATGCCAGCGTCACTTTTGATCCAGCGGCCTCGTCATGCGACATGCCAGCGTCACTTTCGATCCAGCGGCCTCGGCATGCGACATGCCGGCGTCACTTTCGATCCAGCGGCCCCGGCATGCGACATGCCAGCGTCACTTTTG
>CALHPT010000321.1 GCA_938036405.1 uncultured Tannerella sp. | reverse complement strand
CCTTCATATAGTGTCGGAAGTCAAAATCGGAATTCCTTTTTTGCTTCACTGAGTACCTGGAGATGGAAATCGGAATTCGTTTTTGGCTTCATGGGGTGCATGGGGATTGAAAACGGAATTCATTTTTTACTTCATACGATGCTTGGGAATCACAATCGGAGTTTGTTTTTGCCTTCATGGTGTACTCAGGAATCTTAATCGGAGTGCATTTATCGCTTCATGGAGTGGCTGGGTATCGTAATCGGGGTTTGTTTCTCACTTCATAGGGTTTGAACGAAGGGTAATAAGGATAGGTGAGAGCTATCATTGACCGGCGATGCAGCCAAACCCAAAGAGCGGACGCGCTTCCCCTATTCTCAGAGCATGGGAAACGGATCTCCGACGTGCAATCGTAGAATGTGCGCAATAGCTTGAACGAAATGCGGAGGCCAAGTGGCGAGAAACAGAAAATCCCGCCAGACAGTGGGGCGCGTAACCCCAACCGTCCGACAGGACTTCCCAGATAGATCTTTCGGCAATCCCGACTACTCGTCCTTTGTGCGCTCCCGGATGTTTCGGATAGCCTCCTCGATCAGCGTATCCTTTCCGCGAGCGATGTCGGCCTCCGTCATGTCTACGCGAATGTCCGGATCAATGCCGCTCTCTATGCTCCGCTTGTCGGCGTCAAGCAACGGCGATGCCGAGAAGCGAACCTGCCAGCCGTTCGGTAGCTCCGAGTTAAACGGCATGCCACCCCCGCCGCCCGTACGGTCGCCAAGAATAACGACGCGATCGATTCGGCGCATCGTGTTGATAAAGTCATTCGTCGCGCTATAGCTATGCCGGTTGGTCAGCACAACCGTCGGCCGATGCCAGCGCGTATGCTTGGAGGGTCGGAGGTCGACGGGATAAGGTTCGGAGAAGTCCGCATGACCCGGGCCAGTCTTGTGCACGATGTATCCCGTCCTCATCGGCTCACTCAGGAATCGCGACGCGACACGCTCGGCGTTAGTCAGCGACCCTCCGCCATTGCCACGCACATCAATGATTAGCCCTCGGCACGTGCGGAAGGCATAGAAAACCTCATCGAGATTCGTTTCGCTGACCCCGGACGAAAAGCTACCGTAATAAATGTAGCCAATGTTCGTGCCCGGTAGCTTGACGTAGCGCATACCGCCGGCTATCCCATAGCGCGTGCCTAAGTAGTTGCGTTGTATGTCGGCATTGTAATTGCGCGGATAGTCCTCAAACCACGCCCAGTAGCGAGCCGTATTGAACGGCGACACGAGATTCGTGTGACCGTCTTTCAACTCCGCCAGCATGTCGGATAGCAAATCAAAAAGCTCATAGCGACTCATCGTGTCCGAGAGTTGCCGTTCGTACTTTCTGCGGACAACCTCCCAGTCGACGCCCTTCTCTTCAAAGAAGCAGTAATGCTCGTCCATGATGCGCCAGAGCGCCTCAAAGTTCTCGCGAGGGCTTGCGCTGTAACGGTCCGCTTTGTCGCAGGAGGGCAGAAGCAGAATCAAAAAGATCAGGAGGTAGGGAATACGAGTTTTCATAAGTAAGCAGTGAGAGACGGGGAATGGTCGCCGACCTTCCGGAGCGCAATCATCTGCACACTCCGATAGGCAAACGGACATCATCCGTGTTTAATTCTTCGTTTTCAGATCAGTAATACGCGCTCCGGAAGGCAGGGTTATGGCGCACGCGCTTGCCGGAAAAGGGTATGAATTCCTTGGCCACACCGATCAGCATACTGCTGCCGAAGTAATGCGTGCGAATGCCGTTGGTGTGCGATTGGTAAACGTCGGCCTCATACCCAATCCGCATGGTCCATGGACCCACGGGCACATCGGCGGTGAGCAAGCTCCGCAAGGCGAACCTATTGTGCAGCGACCCCAATCGGAGAGTGCCGGCACGATGGCCAAGGGTAAAGATCTCGTAGTACGACTGCCCATAGTTCGGCGAAAAGAAGACACCGACGAGTGGCAGGTCTGCCTGCCACCGGACAGTTACCGGATAGCGCCGCCGACCCAAGTCGAAGCTGTAGAGGATAGCCGCAGAGAGTCCCAAATCGCCTTCCATGTGTAGCGCCGCAGGGTTATTGCCGCCCTGCGACCGGTAGACGGTGCCAATCATTGAGCGTCCCGCACCGCCGACGAGCAATCGCAGACCGTCGAGACTCGTCTCGAAGCGGCGATGACGGGCGTAGCTGTAGTCGATGAAGGCGGCGTAACCGCTCGATGTGCCCGCAGGGTTGCGTATCGCGGAGAGGTCGATGCGGAAGGTGCGCCTCTGCGACCAGCGATCGCCAATGAGCCGCATGCGTTCGTTGGTTACGCCGATGCCCGTGCCATCATAACCGACGTCGGAGAGGTACGTGTTCTTGACATAGCGACTGCCGAGGCTGATCATTGTGGCCTCATTCACCGAGCGCGGAGCTTGGGCGACGGTGTCTGTTTGCGCGTGCAGGGCGGGGGGGAGAAGGACAAGAAGGAGAACGGGAAGGCAGCGGATCATGGCTTACTCCTCAAACAGCGACATCTGCCCATCCTCATCCTCCTCCGCGGAATCCTCGGTCACGGTCGGCGCATCGTCTGTAGAGGTCGTCGGGATACGGCGGGTAGGCTCCAGCTCGTCGACCGACGCCACCGTGAACGTCGTCACCCGTTTGCCGCGCGCTTTGACGCTTTTCACGCCCACGAATTCCGCCGCTTCGATGGTCAAGGGGTCGCGATAGCTGTCGTGTCCGCCCAGTATCACCTCGATGCGTGGATAGGTCTCGTCGGTCAGCAGGAAGAGGCGGTGACGAGGGTTGTCGCCCATCAGGTTCTGCCGCTTCTCGGAGTCTTCGGGCGGGAAGCGCTTGAGGTAGACATAACCCTGATCGGCGTCGAAGTAGACGGCAGTCCATGTCTTGCGCGCGTCGTACCGTTCGATGAGCAGGATGTTGTCTTCGTAATGGTTGCTGAGGTCGAAGCCGGTGGTGTAAAACTCGCCCGACTGCAACACGACGAGGATGCGGTCGTCGCTGCGGAACTCTCCGAGGGCCTCGCCGCGACCGTCGTAGTTCAGCCGGAGCACGTCGCGGTCGAACCACACTTCGCGCCCGCCGAGCGTCGACGAACCGCGCTGCTTAAGCGAGATCTTGTGGATCTCTGCCCGGGTGAGGATGTTGCCGAGCGAGGTGCGACCCTTGATCAGTATCTCACTGAAATCCTTCTCGAAGACGAGCGTCTTCTGCCGCAGCTTCGGCTTGAGGATCACCTTCACCGTCTCTGCCTCACCGTTCGGATTGGCACTGAAATAAAGGATGCGAGAGCCTTCCGTGCCACGCGTCACGTTGTATTCCTTGTCGCGCGTCGAGCCGGTGACGGCGAACCGCTTGATGTAGTTGCAGCCCGCGCGGCCGTCGCGATAGATCACGTTGTAGATCGTCCGTGTGTCGTTGCGGTTGAAGACGTTGACGTAGATCACGTCTTGCCCGACGAAGATCTTTTCGCTCACCCGCATCACTTTGTACACGCCGCTGCGATAGAAGAGGATGATGTCGTCGATGTCCGAGCAATTGCAGACGAACTCGGCCTTCTTTAGCCCTGTGCCCACGAAACCCTCCTCGCGGTCGATGTAGAGCTTTTCGTTGGCCTCGGCCACCTTGGTAGCCTCCACGCGGTCGAAGCTGCGGATCTCCGTGCGCCGCGGCTTGTCGGCGCCGTACTTCTTCTTCAGCCCCTCGAACCACGCCACGGCATAGTCCGTGAGGTGCGACAGGTGATGCTCCACGCGCTCGATCTCGCCCTTCAGCCGTGCGATCTGCTCGTCGTTGCGATCGGCGTTGAACTTTAGGATGCGCCCCATTTTGATCTCCATCAGCTTCAGGATGTCCTCCCGGGTGACCTCCCGGATGAGCCTCGGCTTGAACGGCTCCAGCCGGCGGTCGATGTGCACCACGGCCGCGTCCATGTCCGGTGCCTGTTCGAACTCCTTATCCTTATAGATCCGCTCCTCGATGAAGATCCGCTCGAGCGAGGCGTAGAAGAGCTCCTCGCGCAGCTCGCTGCGTTCGATCTCCAGCTCCGTGCGCAGCAGCCCGAGCGTCTGTTCGGTGGAGTGTCGCAACACCTCGCTGACGGACATGAATCGCGGCTTGTTGTCCTCGATCACGCAGCAATTCATGTACACGCTCTTCTCGCAGTCGGTGAAGGCGTAGAGCGCATCGATCGTCTTGTCCGACGATACGCCGGGGGCCAGATGGATCAGGATCTCCACCTCGCGCGCCGTGTTGTCGTCCACCTTGCGGATCTTGATTTTCCCCTTCTCGTTGGCCTTGATGATGGAGTCGATCAGGGTGCCCGTCGTGTAGCCATAGGGGATCTCGGTGATGGCCAGCGTGCGGTTGTCCACCTTCGTGATCCGCGCCCGAACCTTCACCATGCCGCCGCGGTTGCCATCGTTGTACTTCGCCACGTCCACCAAGCCGCCCGTCTGAAAGTCGGGGTAGAGCGTGAACGCCTCGCCGCGCAGACAGGCCACGGAGGCGTCGATCAGCTCGTTGAAATTGTGCGGCAGGATCTTCGACGACAGTCCCACGGCGATGCCCTCCGCCCCTTGCGCCAGCAGCAGGGGGAACTTGATCGGCAGGCTGACCGGCTCGCGGTTGCGCCCGTCGTACGACTGTTTCCAGACGGTTGTCTTGGGGTTAAACACCGTCTCGAGCGCGAACCGCGAGAGGCGCGCCTCGATGTATCGCGGTGCCGCCGCGCTGTCGCCCGTGAGGATGTTGCCCCAGTTACCCTGGCAGTCGATCAGCAGATCCTTCTGCCCGAGCTGCACCAGCGCGTCGCCGATCGAGGCGTCGCCGTGCGGGTGAAACTGCATCGTCTGGCCCACCACGTTGGCCACCTTATTATATCGTCCGTCGTCGATGCGCCGCATGGCGTGCAGGATGCGTCGCTGCACCGGCTTCAGCCCGTCGTTGATGTGTGGCACGGCCCGCTCCAGGATCACGTACGAGGCATAATCCAAGAACCAGCTCTGATACATGCCCGGCAGATGGCGCACGCTGTCCGCACCGATCGCCCCCCCAGGCACCACATAGCCTCCGCCCGTGCCCTCGGTCGTGTTCGCCTCCATCGCCTCGTCCGGCAGCCTTTCCTCTTCGCGTTCGTCTTCTTCTTTCATATCTATGGGTTATAACAGTCTAAGAAGCTGTTTTGAATTTATTGAGTGATTATTTTAAGGAGCTGTTTGGGCGGATCTTTCTCCTTTTTATTTCGGGCCTATTCAGGTCTATTTCCGCCCTTTTGTTCCATCTTTTTCGTCACATAGCTTGCTATGCTCCTTAAAAGATGAAACAAAATTCCCGGAAATATCCTCTGAATATCCTCCGAAATAAATTCCAAACAGCTTCTAATCTATGCGCCGTTTCCATCGGCGGCGGGCAAAAGTAGGCGAATTTGCCCACCCCTTTGGCGCGAAACGGCGGCCATCCGCGTCGGGGTGGGAATACCGCGCCAACCCCTCTGCCGCGTCTGGTTTACCCTCAAAAGTCCTCAACGATGCGATGGTCTCGACCCATAAAACTCTCGTCGTGTCAAACGAAGGCAGGGTCTCAACCTATAAAACCTCCATCGTGCCGAACGACGCGACGGTCTCAACCCATAAAACTCCCGCCGTGCTGAAT
>CALHPT010000320.1 GCA_938036405.1 uncultured Tannerella sp. | reverse complement strand
ACGGAGCCCGTATTCAAAGGCAACGAGACGGAGTACACGATCAACGATGTGCCTAAAAAGATGAGCGAGTTCGACGCCTGGGTGGCGGAACATCTGGCGCCAGCGGACGTCTTCCGTTTGCTCACCGACGCCGGCTGCTTCCCCCGCCTGAAATGGGAGAAACAGCGCGAGAAACTCTTTGAGCTGGCCGGCGGCGTGGACGAGGAGGCCGTAAAGGCCAGCGTAGACGGTCTCGGCGATCTGCTCGCAAGGCTTTCGGGAAAGTCGCTCGAGGATTACAAGCGAGAGCTGGCCGCCCGCAAGCGGAAGCTGCGAAAAGCGCTCGAGGAGATCCCCGCGCGGTCGGATCAGACGCGGCTGATGATCCCCACCACCAACACCCGCGATGCCTGGGAGCGTAAGCTGTCCGACGTGGACGCCCGGCTGGCCGCGCTGAACCGGGAAGCGGCCGACTTTGCCGCAGAGGAGCGTGCGCGGGGCGCCGAGGCCCGTCGCCGGGTGGAGGAGGTCGAGGCGCTCAAGACCCGCATGGCCCGCCGCACGGCCGAGCTGCGGCGTGCCGCCATCGAGGAGGCTGAAAAGAAGAATGAGGGACGCCGACAAGTCGAGGCACGCCTTCGAGACCTCAAGGCAGCAGACGCCGAGGCGACGCGTAGACTCAAAGACGCCAAAGGGGAGGTGGACGAGCTGGCCCTCCGGATCAACCAAAAGGAAGAAGCCTGCGAGCGCCTGCGCGCCACGTGGTACGCCGAGAGCGCCCGACCCTACACGGGCGACGGTGTGTGCCCGCACTGCCTGCAAGCGCTCCCCGAGGAGATGCAGCGAGACAATCGCAGCCGGTTCGAGGAGTCGAAGCGGGAGCGCCTCAGCGAGATCCAAGCGGCCGGCAACCGGACGAAGGCGGAGATCACCGAGCTGGAAAAAGAGATGGCGGCCGCTGAAGGCCGGCTGGACAGAGCTGCGGGCGATGCCTTCGATGCGGAAGCGAGCGCTGAGATCCTCCGGGAGGAGCTCGCCGAGATGCCCGACAGTGTGGAGCCGGCCACGGTGGATCCGATGGCGGATGAGGCCTACCGCACTATGGCCGAAGAGCTGGCCGCGATGGAGGCTGATGCCCCGCAGACCTTGCCGGCGTCCGAGCCGAATGGGGGCGAGGCTATCACCGCCCGACTAGCGGCCCTCAACCGTGAGCGCGACACGATCCGCCGCGGGCTCTCTGATTGCGACACCGCCGACAGCCTCCGCGCCGAGATCCGGCGCTTGGACGAAGAGGCACGCACCCTGGCCCAGCAACTCTCCGACGTCGATCGCGATGAAGACACCATGCGCCGCTACACCCGCGCCCGCATCGAGGCCATGGAGCAGCGGGTGAACGGCCTCTTCCGCACGGTTCGATTCCGCCTCTTTGAGTACACCAACGAGGGCGGCGAGGTGGACACCTGTGTGCCGCTCGTGGGTGCCGACGGCGTGCCCTACCCGGTGGCCAACACGGCCGCGCAGGTCTGGGCGGGGCTGGAGATCATCCGCGTCTTGCAACAGCATGCCGGCGTATCGGCCCCCGTGTTTGTGGACGGCGCCGAGCGCGTGACCCACTTTCCCGAGATGGATCATCAGGCGATCCTGCTCCGCGTGGTGGATGGCGTGCGGCCGCTACAGGTGGAGCGCGCCGAGGAACAAAAGGCGGAGGGAGCGGCATGAAAACATTCAAGGAACTCACCCACGCATGGCTGGAGGATAAGAGGAAATACGTCAAGCCCTCCACGGTGGGCACCTATGTGTTGCAGGTGAACAAACACGTTCTGCCGGCATTTGGAGACCACGAGTCCGTCTCAGAGAGCGACGTGCAGGCTTTCATTTTGGATAAGCTGCATAGCGGGATGAACGTAAAGAGCGTCAGGGATATTGTTGTCACGATCAAATCCATTGTCTACTTCCGAGAGAAGCAACTGGGGCTCCCACACGTAGGCATGCGCCTCGTTTACCCCACGCGTGCCATGAAGCAGGATCGGGTAAGCACGCTCTCACGTCAGCAACAGAAGGTGATCACGGATTACGTCATAGCCAACTTCACGTTTCGCAACCTCGGCCTCCTTATCTGCCTCAATACCGGCCTGCGCATCGGCGAACTGTGCGCCCTCCGCTGGTCGGACATCGACGTCAAGGAAGGCGTGATCCGCGTGCAGCGCACCATCCAGCGCGTCCCTTCGGTGGACAAAGATCTCCGCCTGAATGGAACAAGGCTGATGGAGTCCGACCCCAAGACGATCAATTCCGTCCGCGACATCCCCTTTGGCGGCAAGCTGGCGCAGCAGCTTCGAAAGCTCAATCAGATCGTCTGCCCGGACTACTATGTGCTCACCAACGAGCCTAAGCCCACCGAGCCGCGCGTCTATCGCGCGTATTACAACGCCCTGATCGCGCAGCTCGGCCTCCCTCGCCTGAAGTTTCATGGGCTTCGCCACACGTTCGCCACACGCTGCATTGAGGTGGGGTGTGACTATAAGACGGTCAGCGCCCTGCTCGGGCATGCAGATATAAGCACCACGCTCAACCTCTACGTCCACCCGGATATGGATCAAAAGCGTAAATGTGTTGAAATGATGGCCAAAGCTCTACGATGATGGAAGAGCGAGAAGTCATGACCACCCTTGAACTGGCCCGCGAAGTGGGCGTGCTAAACTCAAACATTGTCCAGCTTATCGACCGTGTGCTCAAGCGACGCCGGCAGGCCGGATTGCCGCCGGTACAGGTCGTCACCCAGGAGCACGCCTACAACGGCAACGAGAAGACCATCTGCTACGAGCTTACGCCACAAATCATGCGCACACTCTACCACCATCCGCCGGCCTTTAGCGCCATATGGCAAATCATCTACGAAAAGCATCCCGAATGGGTGCCTGTAGATAGGGACACCATCCTCGACCGGGTACGTAGTGAACGAGCCTCCAGGAGGCTGCGGGAGAAAAAGCGTGCAGCTGAGCGTGAGGCCGCCCTCCGCAACACACTTCGAAGCGCAATGAGCGAGGCGGATCTGATCGCAGCTGGCCTCTATTCTTTCACGCGCGCCGCCCAGCGACTGGGATTCACGGACGCATACGCCCTCATCGCCTATCTGCGTGAGCTGCGCGTGATCACCCGCCGCCTCACCCTTTGGGTGTTGCTCCCACCCTACGATGGCCGCGGGTACACGGAGACCGTCATCCGAACCGTGGGCCGATACAGCTGCGACAAGACCCCCTTCGAGGTCACCGTCTGGACGGAGCGCGGCATGGCTTTCCTCCGAAAAATGATCAAACAGCATAATCCACAAACGACACAGCAATGAATCCAGCAGAGTTCCGCCGCGGGGCGCA
>CALHPT010000319.1 GCA_938036405.1 uncultured Tannerella sp. | reverse complement strand
TTAACGACTGGTTTATCTCCACAAGACGCAAGGTCAGCAACTTAAATATCGGATTTCTTTCCTGTAGATCTCATGATATATCGCATATCAACGATATCTACATCAAAAACGACAAGGCATTAATTAAATCTGCCAGAGGCACATGGATTACTAAAAAGAATATTATTGAAGCCTCTGTCTATCTCGCCGTCTGCCATTCCATCAAGGCCAACTGGCACAACGATCGCGACCAATTCCTTTATCCCGACGATGGCTGGGCGAGCGATACGGAATTTCAAAACGATTGCCTTGCCTATACTCTCTTTTCCAACTTCAACAATATCCAAAGCTCAAAAGGTGTCAACCACTGGATTCCCTTCTCAGAAGCGGAAGTCGGCGCACAAGACGCGTTTAAGAGCCATTTCATGCACGACTTTATCCGTGGCAAGCTGCCCAAGGCTGAGGCGACAGCTGAGAGCCAGCTCCAATTCTTCAATGTCGACACGCCCCGCCCGCACACAGGCGAGCCCCTCGCCTTCTCGCCCGAGGCCACCGCGGCGATGAACGCCGGCCGTGCCCTCTGGCAATACTATCACCGCCAACCCGGCGCCCTCCCCGACGCCTCGCTCTACGACATCCGCCTCCACTTCCAAGGCGTCAAAACGAGCAAGAGCGGCAAGACGCAGATGAACACCACCAGCTCCGACGACACCTATACCGCGCTGATCAAAGACCTCCGCGCCCGTGTCGCCGCCTTGGCCCGTAAGATCGAGCCGAAGGTCTATGCCTACGGATTCCTGAAATAAGGTGGGGCGACTATTTCCCGAAAGGAAACAGCTACAGAACGCCTTCATCCACCCTAACCCCCACACATAACAACAAATGGAAATTCAACGTGCAGAGTTCGTGACGAGTAACACGGACGTGAAGCGGTGTCCCGACGGTGGGATGCCGGAGTATGCTTTTATCGGACGGTCGAACGTCGGCAAGTCGTCGCTGATCAATATGCTGACACGACGCAAACAGCTGGCCATGACGTCGCAGAAGCCCGGCAAGACGCAACTCATCAACCATTTCATCATCAACGACAGCTGGTACCTGGTCGACCTGCCCGGCTACGGTTACGCCCGAAGCAGTCGCGAGAACCGCGATCGACTGCGGCAGATCATCGAATCGTACATCCTCGGCCGCCAGCAGCTCACGTGCCTCTTCGTCCTGCTCGACTGCCGGCATGAGGCGCAGCGCATCGACCTGGAGTTCATGGAGTGGCTCGGCCGGAACGGTGTGCCGTTCGCTATCATCTTCACCAAGACCGACAAGCTCAGCCGCAGCCGTCTGCATGAGAACCTCGCGGCCTACCGCGAGAAGATGCTCGAGACGTGGGAGGAGCTGCCGCCCATCATGACCTCGTCGTCCGAGAAAAACGAGGGGCGCGACGAGATCCTCGCCTACATCGACGAGATCAACCGCAGCCTCTGATCCCCCCTGTTTCAGACGCAAAAAGCCCGCTACCGAACTCCTGTCGATAGCGGGCTTTTTTGTGACAAGTACCTAGCACTTGTCACCCATCACTCATGCTTACTTAGTGTAGCGGAAGTTCACCGCACCGCCTTGCACAGCGCACGTAGCGACGTTATCGATCGTGTACGACCCGTTCACTAGTCGCAGCGTGTAGGCTACGATGCGGCAGCGGCTGAGATCCACCTTGCGCGCGATGTTGTAGGCACGCGTGTCAATGGTGTAGGCACGCGAGAGGCGTTCGCCACGCTTGATGGAGCCCAGCGAGAGGCCCGACTTCGGATCGTCAGTGGCGGTCAGCGGATAGGTCGCCACGTGGTTATGCACGTAGTTGAGGTCGATGGCATTCTCGCCGTTACCGATGCGTTGGCCGTGCTTGATGCCGTCCTCCACGATGTAAGCAAAGAAGCGATACTCGTCCGTCTTGTTAGCCGCCACGTCAGCCGTGAAGCGGATCACGCCGCCGTCCACCACGGAGCGCAGGGCGATGCCCGTCTGCGCGGGCGCATAGCTATTCAGGATCCAGATGGCCTCGTTGAACTTCTCGCGCGTGGCCGTCCGGTAAACGTTCACCTTCGTATGCATGTCCACCAGCGCCGAAGGCCAGGCTGGGCAGAGGCGATCGGCCGTCTCCGAGAGTACGCCGTAGAGCTCCGGATAATTGAAGCAGAGCTTGCTGACGTGGAAGACGATGGGCACGGCGCGGCCAGGCGTGAGGGTCATGATGTCGTCAATGGCAGTCGTCATGATCGGGCAGGTGGAGCAGGTGGAAGATGAGAACTGCATGATGCAATGCTGCTTGGCGAAGTTCAGCGACAGCGCGCTGGCCTTGACACGCACCTCGGCAGACTGGACGCCGTCGTAGGTGGCGTAAAAGGTGTAGTCGCCCGACTGGGTGGTCGTAAAGGTGTGGCCGGTGAGGGTTGCGTCGGGCGTGGCGCGGCGCGTGATGACGGCGTTGGACGTGACGTCGCGCCCGTCGGCAGTCACGGTGAAGGTCACGGCCTCGTTGCCATCGGCGTAGATCGTGCTACGGTCGGCACGCAGCGTGACACTGCCGGCAGCGGCGTGTACAGCTACTTCTGCCGAACGCTCGTTGTGATAGGTGGCGTAGAAGGTGTAGTCGCCCGACTTGTCGGTGGAGAAGGTGGTGCCTTCGAGCTTCGTCTCGCTCTCGCCGCGGCGCAGGATGGAGGCGGAGGAGGTCACGTCCTCGTCGTCAGCCAAGACCGTGAAGCGTACCTGGTCTGTCGCGTTAGGACGGATGGAGGTGCGGTCTACATTGAGCGTAACCACGATCTGGGTGGCCGTGACGGTGACTGCATTGGATTTGGTGCCTTTATAGACGGCGTAAAACGTTTGCGAGCCGACTTTCTCCGCGGCATAACGGAGTGTAGGCGAGACGGTCTCTCCGGACTCAGAGCGGATCGTGACGCCTGTCGTTGTCTCGCGTCCGTCCACCTTCACTACGAAGGTCATCGAGTCGCGGCCGTTGGCCTTAATCGACGTTTTATCGGCCTCTAAGGTGACCGTAGAGGGCTGTTCTTCTTCACTTGAGCAGCCAATCAAGTTCATGATGGCCAAGATCCCCAACAGGGGGATCCATAGAATACGATTTTTCATTTTGTATGTCTTCTTCATTTTGTAATCGGCGCAAAAATAGACTTTCCGAGATCCCCGTCTTGCCGTTTCCGCTTCGGCGGTGGAGTTGTGGAGGCTCTCAGAGTGGCTTCCACAGCCGTTTTGGGCGTTCAAAGAGCAAAAAGACATGAAAAGCCAGGGGGCTTGGGGGAGCGCCAGGCGAAAGACTGTGAAATCGCCCATAATGTTCAATGCAGCTGACGAAAAGTTGTGAAATCGTCCGCGATGCCGGGTACGTGGGGCTCCGGGCGGTCCGGGCAGCCCCGACGCGATCGATCTCTCGCCACATTCTTCGGCACATTCAGAAGCCATTTGGGCATTTATTTCGGGATACACCGGGGATAAATGCCCCCCCGCTGCGACAAAGAGGGGCATGGCACGCGCGGAGATTCCGAAAAGGCTGTGCAGGGGTTGCATGATCATTTCGGAGACTCCGAAATGGCTGTGCAAG
>CALHPT010000318.1 GCA_938036405.1 uncultured Tannerella sp. | reverse complement strand
ATTTTTTTAGCTGCCTCAACTGTCATTAAAATCCCAACATTTCCCACACCTTTAACTAAAGCTGCCGTACCATGAAATGCTTTATTCATAAAGCCTTCTTCTTCACGGAATTTTTTAAAACTGCTTGAAAAATCAAAAAATGCCATAGTTTTCTCCTAAAATGGGTTATTTCTTGATTCAAATTGTAATTCAGGCTAAAAAATGCCACAATCAACAAAATGTGAAGATTACCTACCCAGATTTTGTATATATAAATCCAAAAAGTAGTGAACAATGAAAACAAATGAAAAGATCCGTCAGTTAAGAGAAAGTCGTCAATGGACGGGAAGACCGCAGGGGGCGACCTCAGCACGGGGCCGCACTGGGAGTTCAACAACGAAACCAAGACGCTCTCCTTCACCGGACAGGGCGAGATACCGGACTATAACAACTTCGTGGATCGGCCTTGGTATGCTTTCTGGGAGAAGGTGCAAACCGTAACCCTTGGCGAGGGCGTCACCAAGATCGGGAAGCAGGCTTTATGTGAACTCAGGAAGATGACAAGCGTCACCCTCCCGAAGAGCGTCACCGAGATTGGAGAGATGGCTTTTGCCTCTAGCAAGTCGCTGACGAACTTCACCGTAGCGTGGAAGGATGCCGGATCGATCCCCAACATCCAAGCGAATGTCTTTGACGACGTCACACTCTCGGACGTTACGCTGTACGTGCCCGAGGGCATGGTCGATACCTACAAAGCGAAGAACGTGTGGAAGGATTTCGATATTCAGGAGACGCCGCCCATCTTGTCCGCCGCCCTGACCGACGCCGCACCGATGGCCTCGGCTGCCGGCAGCACGAAGCAGATCAAGGTGCAGGGCAATAAGAAGTGGAAGGCTACCATCCCCGCCGCAGCGCAGACGTGGCTTGAGTTTGCAGGCGGCGACGGCAAAACGATCGTCTCCGAAAGCCCGGACACGATGCTGACGGTGAAAGCCAAAAATGCGAACGGCATTACCGCGGCACGCACGGCCATGCTCGATTTCGTGTTTGAAGACGGCAGCGGCCCCGCCACGCCGGTTACCGTCGCGGTGACGCAGGAAGCTTTTTCTCCCACGTTCTCGGTAACGCCCGCCACACTCACGTTTACCTTTGACGGCGAAGATAAGGCGCTGACCGTTACGGCTAATCGGCCGTGGACCGCCCAATGCGACGCGTCGTGGATCACCCTCTCGGCCACTTCGGGCACAGGCAACGGCACAATCACCGTCACCGCCCCGGCCTACGAAGACGAGCAGCCCCGCACGGCTAATATCTTCTTCGTCTCCGGCGCGCTGAAAGAAACGGTTACCGTCACGCAAAACCCCAAACCCGGGCCCGCCTTCGTCGCGCTCGATTATACGGAACTTACGCTGCCCGCAGGCGCCTCGCAACGCCTCGTCGTAACGGCCTATCCCAAAGACGCGGATATCAATCGCGACGTGAAATGGTATTCCTCGAACAATGACATCGCGACCGTGAGCAGAGACGGTACCGTCACCGCCCTCGCGCCCGGGCCGATATTACCGTCGTGGCCAACGTCGGCGGACAGCAGACGGCCTGCCGCGTGCGCGTCGTACCGGCCGAACAGATGGTTTCCGTCACGTCGGGAGGCGATAACACGTTACGATTGGCCTTAGTGGCACCCTCCGATGCCGACTTTACGCTCTCGTTCGACGTCGATCTGCCCGAAGGCTTCGCCCTCGACGCCAAGAAGACCGCGCCCGATGCGTCGCTGGCAGCCGGCTATGCCGTCACCGTGACCGGCAAGCGCGTGGAGATGAAACCCAACGGTCTGCGCTCAGGCAGCACGATGGAGAAACGCAACCTGCTGACGTTCGCCTGCACGGCCGCGCCCGGCACGTCGAAAGGCAGCTACAAAGCCGCGTTGCGTAACCTCACGTTCACGCCTACGGCAGGATACGCGCTGCAAAACATCACGGTGCCGTTCACGTTCACTCACACCGTGGCCAATCAAACGATCGACGGCCTGCGCGTCTACGCCGCCGGCGGCGCGCTGCACCTCACCCTGCCCAAGGCTGAGACGGTACATATATATAATGTAGTAGGTTCACTCGTTCGCACGATGAACGCCTCCGCCGGCGACCATGTTCTTCCGCTGTCCTCGGGCATGTATGTGGTGCGCGTAGGAGAACGGGTAACCAAAATTCTTATAAAGTGAAAAGTGAAAAACGAAAAGTGAAAAGTGAAGAGTGAAAAGTAGTCAACAGTAATTAATGTTGTCAATGTAGGGGCGAACCTTGTGTTCGCCCTTTTTTTGTGTGGTGTCGGGTTATCAGAACGCAAATTTCGCAAATAGGCGCGAATGGACGCAATTCAATTGTTAATGGTCAATGGTTAATTGTTATGCGTGGTACACGGTATCCGAACGCAGAGAAACATCCCCCCAGCCCCCCTTCAAAGGGGGGAAGAGCGGGGCGAAGCGTTGGGGGAACAGGCGAACGCCTCGGC